>CAXUIQ010000367.1:0-4567 GCA_964250815.1 uncultured Acetobacteraceae bacterium | reverse complement strand
CACCTACGAGCCGTTCCGGGTGTACGGCCTCGTGGCGCTGCTCTACTTCGCGATCTGCTGGCCGATGTCGCTGCTGGCGTCCCGGCTGGAAAGGAGGCTCGATGTCCGCAGTCCGCGTTGAGGGCGTGGTCAAGCGCTACGGCCCGCTGGAGGTGCTCCGCGGCGTGTCGCTGCAGGTGGAGGCCGGCCAGGTGGTCGCCATCATCGGGCGCAGCGGCTCGGGCAAGAGCACGCTGCTGCGCTGCCTGAACGGGCTGGAGGCGATCCAGGGCGGGCGCATCGCCATCGCCGGGCATATGCTGGACGGCACGGCGAGCCACCTGCGCGCGCTGCGCCAGGACGTCGGCATCGTGTTCCAGTCCTACAACCTGTTCCCGCATTTGAAGGTGGGCGAGAACATCATGCTCGCCCCGCGCGTGGTGAAGAAGCTGCCGGCCAAGGAGGCGGCCGGCGTGGCCCGGGCCGTGCTGGCGGAGGTCGGCCTGCCCGACAAGTGGGACAGCTACCCCGACAGCCTTTCGGGCGGGCAGCAGCAGCGCGTCGCCATCGCGCGGTCGCTCGCGATGCAGCCCAAGGTGATGCTGTTCGACGAGGTGACCTCGGCGCTCGACCCGGAGCTGACGCTGGAGGTGCTGGCGACGCTGGAGCGGCTGGCGGAGGCCGGCATGACGATGCTGCTGGTCACGCACGAGATGGAGTTCGCGCGCCGCATCGCCGACCTGGTGGTGTTCATGCACCAGGGCACGATATGGGAGGCCGGGCCGCCCGGCGAGTTGTTCGGGCAGCCGAAAACCCCGGAGCTGCGGCAGTTCATCCGGTCGGAAGCGGCGCCCGCCGCCCCGGCGTGACCTAAGCAGGCTTTGTGGCTTGTGCCGCGAAAGCCTGCTTAGGAGGCGTTGAGGGCGCATCATTCCATCTGTTGCGCGCGAACACGCTCCGCAGGATGATGCTTAGGGCCTGAACCGCCGCACGCCCGGCGGGACTGGGCAGGCCGGGCCGGGATGGGACGTGGGCTTTGCGGACCCGGAGCTACATCTCATGGCCGCCCTTCGGCCCGAAGAAGATCACCCAAGTCTTGAAGTCATCCGTGAACGACTCGAAGGCGTGCGGGACGCCGGCTGCGACGAACAGGAAATCGCCTGGCCCGAATGGCACCCGTTCGACCTCGTGCGGCTGCTGCATGTCCGCCTTTTGCGGAGCGAACAGCTCGACCGAAAGGTCGCCGCGCTTGAACAGCACGACGAACGCTTCCGGCCAAGTGTTTGCCTGTGTCCGGCAGCGCGATGTGGAGCCGGTCGTTCCCTTCAGCCCGCATCCAGATCCAGGCGTCGTTGGGAATGCATTGTCCCTCCTGCTGCGCGTGAACTTGCCTTGGAGAACGATGCTCAAAGCCGCATTTCGCCGCCGGTGATGCGCCCGAACAGCCCGGCGTCCAGCGGCACGTAGCCGCCGCCGGCCCGGTCCAGGACAAACAGCGGGTCGGAGACCCGGGCCGGGTCGAACCCTTCCCGCGCCAGGGCGGCCTTGACCGCCTTGAATGTCCCCGTGGTGTCCAGCGCGGAGCGCAGGCGCAGGAACACCGGACGGGCCGGCTCCGGCAGCCGCTCCGTCACGTGGGCGAACAGGGCCTCCACGCGGAAAGCGGGATCGACGGCCAAGGTCGCCATCCCGGCCCGGCCCTCCGTCCCTGGCACGGCCACGCCGTACACCGCCGCCGCCGCCACGCCGGGGCAGGCGCCGAGGATGTCGGCCACCTCCGCCGTCGCCACGTTCTCGCCCTTCCAGCGGAAGGTGTCGCCGATGCGGTCCACGAAGAAGAAGAACCCGGCCCGGTCCCGCCGCATCAGGTCGCCGGTGCGGAACCAGGCGTCGCCCCAGGCGAACACGTCCCTCAGCACCTTAGCTTCCGACGCCTTCCGGTCGGTGTACAGGTCCCGCGCCGGCGCCGGCCCGATGGCCTCCCCGGCCTCGTCCGGCAGGCAGCGCTGGCAGCGGCCGTCCGCGTCCCGCAGCGCCGCGCCGGTCTCGGGGTCGCAGCGGATCAGCGCCACGGGGAAGCGGTGGGCGAGATAGGACGGGATGCGGCCGATGGCGCCGGGCCGCTCCTCCGTGTTGTAGAGCGAGACGCTGCCCTCGGTGGCCGCGTAGTATTCCAAGACGTGCGGCACCCCGAAGCGCTGCGTGAACCGGGTCCAGACCTCGGCCTGCATCCCGTTGCCGCAGGCGAGGCGCAGCGCGTGGGCGCGCTCCCGCGGGTGCGGGGGGCTGTTCACGAGGTAGCGGCACAGCTCGCCGATGTACTGGAACACCGTGCAGCCGCCGTCCGCGACATCGTCCCAGAACCGCGACGCGGAGAAGCCGGGACGGATCAGCACCGACCCGCCGCGCACCAGCAGCGCGCCCACCGCGACCACGCCGCCGATGCTGTGGTACATCGGCAGGCAGTCGTACATGCGGTCCTCCGGCCCGATGTCCATCATGCCGGCGAACCACAGGCTCCATTCGACCACCCGGCCGTGGCTGATGTTCACCGCCTTGGGCAGCCCGGTGGTGCCGGAGGTGTAGATGTGCAGCGCCGTGTCCGCGAGCGTCGGCGGGTGCTCCGCTGCCGGGCCGTCCGGCAGGGCGGCAACGTTGATGCGCGGCCAGCCCTCGCGGTCCGCCCCGTGCATCCAGCACTGCGCGCCGGGCGGCAAGCTCGGGCGCACGGCTTCCACGGCCTCGGCAAGCGATGCGTCGGCCAGGACGTGCCGCGGCGCGACCACGGCGATGGCGTGGGCCAGTGCGGCCTGCCGCAGCCCGGTGTTCAGCAAGGCCACCACGCCGCCGACCCCGCTGATGCCGAGCCAGGCCGCGGCGTACTCGGGGCAGTTCGGCATCAGGAGGCACACGGCCTCGCCGGGGCGGAGGCCCTGCTGCAAGGCCCATCGCCCGTACTGGTTCGCCCGCGCGAGCAGGCCGCCATAGGTGAGCGACGCCGCTTCCGACAGGAGCGCCGGGCGCGGCCCGAACCGTTCCGCCAACGCGGGCAGACGCTGGGGCAAGGTGCCCCCGTCCGCCAAGCCCGAGACCGCGCCCAGCGCGCGCACCCAGGCGTTTGATCGCTCCGACACCCGTTCCTCGATTTCTGTGATCAACCGCAGCGTAGCAGCCGGCGGCCGGGCGGCGCACAATCCGCTCAGCTCAACTTCGATAAAATTCCGCGGAAGGACACCACCATGCGCCGACGCACACTGCTGGCGGGCGCGGCCGGCGCGCTGGCCGCCCCAAGAAGCGCCCCGGCGATCGTCCAGGCCGAGGCGGCCCGCGTCCTGCGCTTCATCCCGCAGGCGGACCTTGCCGCGCTCGATCCGGTCTGGACCTCGGTCTATGTCACGCGCAACCACGGCTACATGGTGTTCGACACCCTCTACGGCCAGGACAGCGCTTTCCGCGCCCAGCCGCAGATGGTCGAGGGCGCCGCGGTGGAGCGGGACGGCGCGGAGTGGCGGCTGCGGCTGCGGGACGGGCTGCGCTTCCACGACGGCGCCCCCGTGCTGGCGCGGGACTGCGTCGCCAGCATCCGCCGCTGGGGCCGGCGGGACGCCTTCGGCCAGGCTTTGCTGCGCGCGACGCACGAAATCCTGGCCGCGGACGACCGCACGATCGTGTTCCGCCTGAGCGCGCCCTGCCCCTGGCTGCCGGAGGCCTTGGGCAAGATCGGCATCAACATGCTGCCGATCATGCCCGAACGCCTGGCTGCCACCGACCCGTTCAGGCAGGTCACGGAGATGGTGGGCAGCGGGCCGTTCCGGTTCCTCGCGGACGAGCGCGTGTCCGGCGCCCGCGTCGCCTACGCCAGGTTCGAGGGCTACCAGCCCCGGGAGGGCGGGACCCCTGATTGGACCGCCGGGCCGAAGGTCGCGCACTTCGACCGGGTGGAGTGGACCGTGATCCCGGACGGCGCCACCGCCGCCGCGGCGCTGCGCCGGGGCGAGGCGGATTGGTGGGAGCAGCCGCTGTTCGACCTGCTGCCGCTGCTGGCGCGCGACCGGGGGATCGCCACCCCGGTCGTCGAGGTGACGGGGAACATCGGCCTGCTGCGGATGAACGCGCTGCACCCGCCTTTCGACAACCCCCTCATCCGCCGCGCCCTGGTGCAGGCATTGGATCAATCCGACTTCATGCGCGCCGTGGCCGGGGACCAGACGGCGTATTGGCGGGACGGCATCGGCTTCTTCGCCCCCGGCACGCCGATGGCGAGCGGCCGCGGCCTCCAAGCGCTCGCCGGGCCGCGCGATGCCGAGGAGGCCCGGCGGGACATCCGGGCCGCCGGCTATGGGGGCGAGCGCGTCGTGCTGCTCAGCCCCGGCGACTACCCGCGCATCGCCGCGCTGTGCGCGGTCGCCGCGGACCTGCTGTCGCGGTGCGGGCTGGCGGTCGATGTGCAGGAGATGGACTGGGGCAGCGTGATCCAGCGCCGGGCCAGCAAGGCGCCGCCGGACCGGGGCGGATGGAGCGTGTTCGTCACCACCTTCACCGGCGCCGACATGTCCAGCCCGGCCAGCAACCCGGCGCTCCGCGGCAA
>CAXUIQ010000366.1:0-4604 GCA_964250815.1 uncultured Acetobacteraceae bacterium | reverse complement strand
GACGGCACGTAGCGCCCGTTCTGCCACTGCCCGCCGCGCGGGTCGAACACCGCCTTGAGTTCCTCCGCCACGAACGCCACGTCGCCGCCCCGGCGGAACACGGCGCTGATCATCCGGGTCAGCGCGACCACCCAGGCGTAGTGGTCCATGTTCTTGGAATTGATGAAGATCTCGAACGGACGGCGGCGCCCGTCCTGCTCGGTGTCGTTGATCGTGACATACAGCGCGTGCTCGCTGTCCGCCCAGCGCAGCTTGTAGGTCGCGCCGGTCAGCTTCTCCTCGCGCTGCAACGGCTCCGACGACAGGCCCTGGACCGGCACGGCGGGCGCCGCCGGCGGCGTCACCTCCAGCACCGACCCGGTGATCGCGTTCGGGCGGTAGGTCGTGCAGCCCTTGCAGCCGCTGGCGTAGGCATGGAGGTAGATGTCCTTGAACGCCTCGAAGCCGATGTCCTCCGGGCAGTTCACCGTCTTGGAGATCGCGCTATCGACATGGCGCTGCACCGCCGCCTGCATCCGCACGTGGTCGCGCGGCGCGAGCGTCTGCGCCGTCACGAAGTACTCCGGCAGCGGCGCGTCCTCCCCGAACATCGCGCGGAAGCGGCGCACGGCGTGGTCGGACACCTCCTCTTCCCGCAGGCTGCCGTCCGGGTTCTTCACCCGGCGGGTGTAGGCCAGCGCGAACACCGGCTCGATCCCGCTCGACACGTTGTCCGCCCAAAGCGAGATGGTACCGGTGGGCGCGACGGAGGTCAGCAGGGCGTTGCGGATGCCGTGATCGGCGATGGCCGCCCGCACGTCGGCGTCCAGCCCCCGCACCGTCTCCCCGGCCAGGTAGGCGTCGCGGTCAAACAGCGGGAACGCCCCCTTCTCCGCCGCGAGCGCCGCCGATGCCAGGTACGCCGCCCGGTTGATCCGCGCGGTCCAGCAATCGGCCAGCCGCACCGCCTCGTCCGAGCCGTAGGTCGCCCGGCACATGATCAGCGCGTCCGCAAGCCCGGTGACGCCGAGGCCGATCCGACGCTTGGCAAGCGCCTCCTGCCGCTGCGCCGGCAGCGGGAAGCCGGACACGTCGATGGTGTTGTCCAGCATCCGCACCGCGGTCGCCACGAGGTCGTCGAGCGCCGCCTCGTCCAGCCGCGCCGCCGGGGTGAAGGGGTCGAGCACCAGGCGGCCCAGGTTCACCGACCCCAGCAGGCAGGCGCCGTACGGCGGCAGCGGCTGCTCGGAGCACGGGTTGGTGGAGTGGATCGTCTCGCAATAGTGGAGGTTGTTGCGGGCGTTGATGCGGTCGATGAACAGGACGCCGGGTTCGGCGTAGGCGTAGGTGGCCCGCATGATGCGGTCCCACAGCGCCCGTGCCCTCACCGTGCGGAACACCCGCGCGCCGAAGCTCAGGTCCCAGTCCAGGTCCGCCTCCACCGCCGCCATGAAGGCGTCGGTCACCAGCACCGACAGGTTGAAGCTGCGCAGCCGCCCCGGCTCGCGCTTCGCGTCGATGAACGCCTCGATGTCCGGGTGGTCGCAGCGCAGCGTCGCCATCATCGCGCCGCGCCGCGATCCCGCCGACATGATGGTGCGGCACATCGCGTCCCACACGTCCATGAACGACAAGGGGCCGGAAGCGTCGGCGCCCACCCCGCGCACCGGCGCGCCCTTGGGCCGCAGCGACGAGAAATCGTAGCCGATGCCGCCGCCCTGCTGCATGGTCAGCGCCGCTTCCCGCAGGTTGGCGAAGATGGCGCCGAGGTCGTCCTCGATGTCGCCCATCACGAAGCAGTTGAACAGGGTGACCCGGCGCCCGCTGCCGGCCCCGGCAATGATGCGGCCTGCAGGGATGAAGCGGAAATCCGCCATCGCCGCCATGAACCGCTCCGCCCAGAGCGCCGGGTCGGCTTCCGGCTGCGCCAGCGCATCCGCCACCCGGCGCCAGGTGTCCGCGATGTCCCGGTCCACCGGCGTGCCGTCCGCCTGCCGGAGCCGGTATTTCTGCTCCCAGATGAAGGCCGAGATCGGCGCGAGCGCGTCCGGCGCCGCGGACAGGCTCGCGGCGGAGGGATGGTCAAGTGCGGGCATGGTCGGACTCCATGGCGGGGGCAGTTCCAGCGAAGGCCTTGCCCCTCATGCGGCACCCGCCGCCGCCAAGTCCAGGACTAGCTTTCTGCGCCCGCCGCTCCCAGGTGCGGATTCCTGCGATCCCCCGGAGAAACCAATGCGCTACGGTGTCCTGCTGCTTGCCCTCGCCGTGTGCTGCGCTGCGGGCGACGCTTCGACGGACATGCCCGGGGACCGGCACCGCATCGACGCGAGCACGTTGCCGAAGCCGTTCGAGACCCGATCGGCCGCGCACTCGCCCGCCATCGTGCCGCAGCCGCCCGGCGCCGTGCTGCGCGTTCCGCCCGGCTTCGAGGCGACGCGGCTGCTGTCCGGCCTCCAAGGGCCGCGCACCCTGCGCACCGCGCCCAACGGCGACGTGTTCCTGGCGGAAACCGGCGGCGGCCGGGTCCGTGTGCTGCGCGGCAAGGAGGCGTCGGTGTTCGCGGACGACCTGTCGTCGCCGTTCGGCATCGCCTTCTGGCCGCCGGGTCCCTCGCCGCGCTTCGTCTATGTGGCCGAGACCGAGCGCGTCGTGCGCTACCCCTACGTGCCGGGCGCGCTGCGCGCCGGGGGGCCGGCGCAGGTGGTGGTGGACGGCATCCCGACCGGCGGGCACTCGACGCGCGACGTGGCGTTCAGCCCGGACGGACGCCGCATGTTCGTCTCGGTCGGCTCGGCCTCCAACGTGTCCGACCAAGGCGAGGAGGGCCGGGCGGAGGTGCGGGAATACGACCCGGAGGGCCATGGCGGACGCCCGTTCGCGACGGGCCTGCGCAACTGCGTGGGCCTGCTGATGCAAGGGGACGGCACGCTGTGGTGCGCGACCAACGAGCGCGACGGCCTGGGCGACGACCTGCCGCCCGACTACGTGACGCGGGTGCAGCCGGGCGCGTTCTACGGCTGGCCCTGGTACTATATCGGCGCCCACCCGGACCCGCGCCACGCCGGCAAGCACCCCGAGCTGGCCGCCCGCGTCGCCGTGCCCGACGTGCTGATCCAGCCGCACTCCGCGCCGTTGAGCCTCACGGCCTATCCGGCCGACGGCGCCTGGACCGAGTACCGGGGCGACCTGTTCGTGGCGCTGCACGGCTCATGGAACCGGTCCGCCGTGACCGGCTACAAGGTGGTGCGCATCCCCATGCGGGACGGCAAGCCGGCCGGCGGGTACGAGGACTTCGCCACCGGGTTCGTCGTCGGCCCGAACAAGGCCTGGGGCCGCCCCGTGGGCGTGACGGTGACGCCGGACGGCTCCTTGCTGGTCAGCGAGGACGCCAACGGCACCGTGTGGCGCATCGCCCGCACGCCGCCGTCCTGAGCCTGTGGGCGGTGTGGCAGACCCCGGCCGGGGTCAGCCCTTCGCCTTGCCCGCGACTTCCCCGGCATGGAGGCTTGCCTCGATCTCCCCGTCCGGGTGCGGGGGCCTTTCGGCCTTCGCCTGCTGGGCCTCCGCCATCGCGCCCGCCCACGCCTTGTCCTCTTGCGGCACGTTCTCGACGCTCCGGCCATGGGCGGAAATCCGGGTGCCCGATTGGAAATCCAGCAGGATTTCAGATGCGTAGATCAGGCGCTGGGCCGGGGTTGCCGTAGGGTGGGAATGGACAGGGGCGCCGATGGAGTCGTTGGACATGGGGCATCCTTGCGGTGGGGAGCGGACCTTCCCCGATATGGGCCGGCCAGCCGGGACCGCCATCCACGGCCCGGCCCGGCATCACCGCACCGAGTCCTTGCCGTTCATCAAATCTTTGATGACCAGATCGGCCAACGCAAGGTCGCGGTCGTCGGCCGGGGCGAACGGGCTGAACAGGATCTTTATTTTGTTGATCCTGGACTTCCTGAACTTGGCTTGCTCTTCTTGCAGCCGGGTGGTGCGGATCAGCCGTGCGATCCTCTCGCGCTGCGACAGTGACTTCGGAGGGGTCATCGGGATGTCTCTGATGGAAAAAGCCTAATTCCAACCGCCATTTGCTCGGGTTTGCCCGTCTTTGCAGGCCGCTTCTGCGGCACGGCCTTCCAAAAACCGCCAAGGCTGCCCTTGCCGCTTCCGGATCGCCGCCTCGCGGCACCTCCCGCAACGGCGGGTTCGTGCTGACGCCGTTAAGTTAAAGCTTCCACCCCATCCCATGCAAATCGGGATTGCGCCCGCTACGCAGCACGCGCCGGCGGGTGCCCACGACGAGGCCGCCCTCCGCCGTCACCGCAAGGAGAACGTCACCGGCACCGTCAGCGTGATCGTGCTGCCCGGCAACTCCGACGGCATCGGCGGCAGCGGATCGGCCCGGCGAACCATCGCCACCGCTTCCGCGTCGAGGGATTGCGAGCCGGAACTGCGGACAAGGCGCGTGGAAAGCACGTGCCCGCTCCGGTCGATGGTGAAGGCCACAGCGGCGGTGCCTTGCTCGTCGAGCGCCTGCGCCGCCTCCGGGTAGCGCTTCGCGCGCTGCAAGCGGGCGGCCAGCTCGCCGCGCCACCCCGGCGTGGCCGCGCTCGTGCAGGATCAGAGAGGCGAAG
>CAXUIQ010000365.1:0-4605 GCA_964250815.1 uncultured Acetobacteraceae bacterium | reverse complement strand
CAAGCCCCGCCGCCACTCCGCCGCGGTCGGCCCACCACACCTCCAGCACGCCGGCCGCCGCCGGCTCGCCGGCGGCATACTGCTCGTCCACCACGGGGTGCTGAACCAGGCGCACGATGCCCGGCACCGTGAGCGCGATCGGCGCATGCACATCGCGCCAATGCACCCGGAACGCCTCGCGCGTGCTGCCGGGCTTGCTGCGGAAGAACATCAAGCCCTTGACTGCCTCGGGTCCGGGGTCGCCATCGCGCAGGACGTGCGTGCCTGCGACCAGCACCTCGCGGCTCGGCGCTGCGAAGTTGGCCTCGTCCGGGACGTTGTGCGCCAGGTAGGCTGGGTTGCCGGGCACCGCGAAAGCATCGGCTACCGTGTCGAAGCGGCACTCCAGCACGCCGTCCGCCTCCGGGGCGGCGAAGCCCGGGATGGGTTCGGGATCATGGTTTTGCACATAGCCGCGGATGCGGGCGGGTCCAACCAGCTCACGCAGGGTCAGTGGCCCGTGCACGTCGCGCCAGTGCGCCGTAAACTGCTCTTGGGCCAGGTCCGGGCGACGGCGCATCAGCATGTAGAAGATCACGTCTTTGCTCATCGGCTTGCTCCCTGTTCAGATCCTCAAACCGCCGCTTGCTTCGATCACCTGGCCTGTGACCCAGCGCGCCTCGTCGGAGGCGAGGAAGGCCACGACGGCCGCAACGTCAGCCGGCGTGCCCAGGCGGCCCAGTGCGGTGCGCGACTCGTAGCCGGCGCGCGCGGCGGGATCGCTCGCAAGGCCGGCTGTCAGGTCGGTCGCGGTCAGCCCTGGAGCCACTGCGTTCACGGTGATGCCACGTGGCCCGAGCGCCGCCGCTGCGGCCAGCGTCAACGTGTTGATCGCGCCCTTGGTCATGGCGTAGGCGGCCATCTCCGGGGTGGCATGCCGCGCGACGCTGGAGGAGATGCTGACCACGCGCCCGCCAGTCCGCAGGCGACGGGCGGCTTGCTGGAGCACGAAGAACGGCGCGCGCAGGTTGACCGCGACCAAGCGGTCGAAGGTGTCTTCATCCGTGCCATCGAGGGAGGAGGCCGGCGCGATGCCGGCGTTGTTCACCAGCACGTCCAGCGCCGTCGTCCCGAACCGGGCTTCCAGTTCGCCATCGAGCTGCGCGAACAAGCGGCTTGGCCCGTCCGGCGCGCCGAGGTCGGCGCCGACCGGGAAAGCGGTGCCGCCGCGGGCGGCAATGGCATCGACGGCGTCCTGTGCGGCCCGCGCATCGCGGCCAAAGTGGACAGCGACGGCGCAGCCTTGGGCGGCGAGCGCCTCGGCAATGGCGCGGCCGATCCCGCGCGAGGCGCCGGTGACGAGGGCGGTCCGGGTCATGGTCATCTTCCTACCCACCCCAGCTATCGGCCGAGCAGCACTTGAGGGTCGCCGTCGAACCAGGCGCACTGAACGTCTAGGCGTGCGATGCTCCAGGCCCCGTCCTCGCGCCGCATGTCGGCGGCATAGCGGTTGTGCATGACGCAGCGGCGGGAGCGGTCGCCAGGCGGGAAGTGCGCGGCCTCGACCAGGGCGCGCAGCACCACGCGGCCATCCTCCATGGTGACGCGCGGGTTGCTCACGGCATGCGTGGTGTCGAGCTTGCCCACGGTGGCGACGAGGGTGGACGCGGTAGCGTCGCGCCCGGCCAGCGGCGGGAAGTCTACGCCCATCGCACGCGCGGCCGGGCCGAAGTCCACGATGGCGTCAGCGGTGAAGGCGCTTGCCAGCAGGGTGTCGCTGGCCTCGTCGATGCCGGCGCCCAAGCGGTAGAGCGCGTCGGCGATGTCGAGGCGATCTTCGGCGGTGAGGGCAGCGGCGGCGTCGGTGGGGTTGGCATTCATGACTGGCCTCCTGGTTTCAGGTCGATGCGCTCCACTTGGAGACCGGCCAGTCCGCGGATAATCCACGCGGTCGTTGACTGATTGTGTCCCTGTTGTTGACAATGAACCGTGGACCAGATGGGCGACCTCGCCGCTTTCGCGGCCGTGGCGGAGGCACGCGGCTTCGGTGCCGCCGCGCGCTGGCTCGGCGTCACCACAGCAGCCGTGTCCAAGGCCGTGATCCGGCTGGAAGCGCGGCTTGGCGTCCGGCTGCTCACCCGCACCACGCGCCGGGTCGTGCCGACGCCAGAAGGCGAGGCGCTGCACGCCCGTGCCCGTGACATCCTGGAGCGCATTGCCGAAGCAGAGGCGGAGGCGCGCGGGGACACCGGCGCGCTTGCAGGCCGGGTGCGCCTTGCCGCGCCCGTGCTGCTCGGCCAGGGGCCAGTGGCCCGCATCCTGGCGGCGTTCTCGGCCGAGCATCCCGGCGTCGTGCTCGACGTGCGGCTCTCCGATAGCTTCGCCGACGTCGTGGCAGAAGGGCTGGACCTTGTGCTCCGGCTCGGCGAGCCCGCCGATAGCCGCCTTGTGGCGCGGCGCTTGGCGAACACCAGCTTTGTCACCTGTGCTTCGCCTGACTATCTCGCCCGGCATGGACGACCGCGAACCCTCGATGAGCTGCGCGGCCACGCACGCATCGGCTACGTCGTGCAGCGGACGGGCCGGGTGTTCGCGTGGCGGTTCCGCGATGCGAATGGGCGGGAGGTGGAGATCGCACCGGAGCCGCTGCGCGTCGCGGTGGGCGATGGTGGCGCGAACCGGGCGTTTGCCCTTGCCGGCGCCGGGTTGATCCAGGAGGTGAGCCTTGCAGTGGCTGACGACCTTGCCGCGGGGCGGCTCGTGCAGGTGCTGGCCGACCAAACCGCGAACGGGCCGCCGCTGTTCCTGCTGCAGCCGGCTGGACGCTTCGTGCCGCTCCGCGCACGTGCCCTGGCGGAGCACCTCACCGCCGCCTTTAGACGCGAAGCCCATGAGCAAGGGCAAAGCCCGCCCACGCCTCTTCGGCAGCAAAGGCGAAGGACGGCACAGAACGTCCCATAAGGAAAACGAGCGGTTTCCTCGTGCCTGCCCAGTTCAGCCTCCTACGTTCCCAAAGGCGCCAGACAAGCCATTGCGTTTATGAAGGTCAGCTTGCACCCTGGGCAGGTTCTTTTCTGGTGGTCCTGCGCCCATGCTCATCGGCTACGTCCGGGTCTCGAAGAGCGATGGCACCCAGACGCTGGCTCCCCAGCGCGACGCGCTGCTGGCCGCCGGGATCAAACCCGAACGCATCTACCAGGATCTTGCCTCCGGCCGGCACGACGCGCGCCCCGGCTTGGTCGCCTGCCTCAAGGCGCTGCAGCCCGGCAACACGCTCGTGCTGTGGAAACTCGATCGGCTCGGGCGCGACCTCCGGCACCTGGTCAACACGGCCGAGGACCTGCGCGTGCGCGGCGTGGGCTTGAAGGTGCTGGCCGGCGCCGGCGCGCAGATCGACACCACCACCGCCAACGGCCGGCTCGCCTTCGGCATTTTCGCGGCATTCGCCGAGTTCGAAAGGGAGCTGATCGCCGAGCGCACCCAAGCGGGCCTCAAAGCCGCGCGTGCCCGGGGGCGCATGGGCGGGCGTCCGCGCAAGATGGACCGGGCGACGCTGGCCATGGCCATGGCGGCCATGAGCGACCCCAAGGCCAACGCCACCGAGGTGGCCAAGCGCCTCGGCCTGACCACCACCACGCTCTACGCCTACGTCAACGGCGACGGCTCGCCCAAGGCCGCCGGCCAGGCGGTGCTCGACGGGACGCACCGGCCCGGCGCTGCGGCGAAAGAGCGGCCCCGGCCGGCACAGGACCACCCTCTCGAAGCTGCCGGCTGATGCCCAAGGGCGTCGCTGTGCCGGTTGAGGCGCTTGCGGCCCTGCGGCGGCGCCTGGCGTCCCTGCCGGCGCGCCATCCCGAGCGTGCGGCGATGATGGCGTCCACGTCGCAGCTCTACGCGGTGAGCCGCGCCACGCTGTACCGCCTGCTGCGCGGCGGCCGGCGTTCCCGGGACGCGCACCGGGCGGACCGGGGCCGCCCGCGGGCGATGCCGGCGCCCGAGATCGAGCGCTGGTGCGAGATCGTCGCCGCCATGAAGGTCAGGACCACCAACAAGAAGGGCCGCCACCTTTCGACGGTGCGGACCCTGCAGCTGCTGGTGGAGCACGGCGTGGACACCCCGGATGGCTTCCAGAAGCTCGCGCCGGGCCGGCTGACCGCGTCCACCCTCAACAGGCACCTGAAGCGCCTCGGCTACGACCACGAGCGGATGACGCGCCAGCCGCCTGCGGTCCGCTTCCAGGCCGAGCAGTCGAACGCCTTGTGGCACTTCGACATGAGCCCGTCCGACCTGAAGCAGCTCAAGGCGCCGCCCTGGATCGACGCCGACCGGCAGGGCGCACCCACCCTGATGCTGTTCTCCGCCGTGGATGACCGGTCGGGCGTCGCCTACCAGGAATACCGCTGCGTATACGGCGAGGATGTGGAAACGGCGTTGCGCTTTCTGTTCAACGCGATGTCGCCCAAGCCGGAGGCGGATGGTGGGGCCGACCCGTTCCAGGGCATCCCGGCCGCGCTCTACCTCGACAACGGGCCGGTGGCGAAGTCGGCGGTGTTCAAGCGCGTGATGGAAAGCCTAGGCATCGAGGTCCTGCCGCACATGCCGGCGGGATCGGACGGGCGGCGGACC
>CAXUIQ010000364.1:713-4607 GCA_964250815.1 uncultured Acetobacteraceae bacterium | reverse complement strand
GATCTACACCCAGCCCTGGTGCCCCTACTGCTTCCGCGCCGTGGCGCTCCTGAAGAAGAAGGGCGTGCCGTTCCAGGAGATCGACGCGCCGCACGGCACGGCGCAGCGGCGGGAGGCCGAGGCACGCTCCGACCGGACGACGGTGCCGCAGGTGTTCATCGACGGCCGCCACGTCGGCGGCTGCGACGACCTCCTGGCGCTGGAGCGCGCCGGCAAGCTCGACCCGATGCTGGCCGCGGCGTGAGCTTGCCGTGCGCGAGGTTGCCATGCGCCCGGGCCTTGCCATTTCAGCACCGCGGGACGGCGGCTTCCGCTGAGGGGCGAGGATGATCCATTACCAGTTGCGTTGCAGCGCCGACCACCATTTCGACGGCTGGTTCCGGGACAGCGCGGCGTTCGACGCGCAAGCGGAGCAGGGCCTGGTGTCCTGCCCGGCCTGCGGCGACACGGTCGTGAACCGGGCGCTGATGGCGCCGCGGATCAAGAAGGGCGCCCCGGTGGTCGATGCCTCCGGCGCACCGGACGCCGTGCCCGCGCCGGCGACCCCGGAAAAGGCCGGCATCGCCATGCCCGACCACGTGCGCGCCATGCTGCAAAAGATGCGCGTCGAGGTCGAGCGCCACTGCGACTACGTGGGGCCGGGCTTTGCCGACGAGGCCCGGCGCATCCACCGCGGCGAGAGCGACAAGCGCGGCATCTACGGCGAAAGCACGCCCGAGCAGGCGGAGGCCCTGGCAGACGAGGGCATCGAAGTCGCGCGCATCCCTTGGGTGCCCCGGGCCGACGGGTAGCCCGTTCAGCGCCGTTCCAGCATTGCGATGTAGTTCACCGCTAGGTCCGCGTCGGCACGCCATCGCCGGGTACCCAGGTCGAACACCATGCCGCTGGCGTCCGCCATCCGGAACCCGGCTGCTTTCCCATAGCGTCCCAGTTCAGCCGGGTTGACGAAGCGCTGCCAATCATGCGTGCCGACCGGCAGCAGGCGCAGCAGGTATTCCGCCCCCAGCTTGGCCACCGCGAGCGAGCGCAGCGTGCGGTTCAGCGTGGACACGAACAGCAGGCCGCCGGGTTCGACGAGTTGGGCGAGCAGGCAGAGAAAGGCTGCGGGGTCCGCCACGTGCTCGATCACCTCCAGCGCCGTCACCGCGGGGAACCGGGCGCCCTCCGCCACGAGGTCCTCGGCCGCCCCGGCTCGGTAGGCGAGCGGCAAGCCCCGTCCCGCCGCATGAGCCTCCGCCGCCGCCACCGCGTCCGCCGCGGCATCAAGGCCGAGCACGTCATGTCCCAGCTCCGCCAGTGCCTCCGCCGCCAGACCGGCGCCGCAGCCGAGGTCGAGCAGGCGCACCCCGCCGCCGAACCGCGCCCGGATGCGGCTGTCGATCCAGCCGACTCGGAGCGGGTTCATCGCGTGCAGCGCCTGCATGGGGCCGGCGGGGTTCCACCACTGTGTCGCCAGCGCATCGAAGCGGGCGATTTCCTCCGCGACGATCGATCCCGCCGCCCGCTTGCCGGGTTGCGCGTCTGCCATGCTGCTTCGCCCCTGTTGCCCCGGCGGCCCTCGGATCAGTATGTGATCCGGAACGGGCACCGCCGCAACGGCCGGGCCTTCACCGAAAAGGCGGAAGCAGGCATGGCGCGGATCGTGATGAAGTTCGGCGGGACCTCGGTGGCCGACCTGGACCGCATACGCAACGTCGCCGTCCGGGTGAAGAACGAGGCCGCAGCCGGGCACGAGGTCGCGGTGGTCGTGTCGGCCATGTCCGGCGTGACCAACCAGCTCGTCGCGTGGTGCGGGTCGCTGTCGCCGCTGCATGACGCCCGCGAGTACGACGCGGTGGTAGCGACGGGCGAGCAGGTGACGTCGGGCCTGCTGGCCATCGCGCTGCAAACGCTCGGCGTGCCGGCGCGGTCTTGGACCGGGTGGCAGGCGGGGATCGTGACCGACGGCGCCCACGGCAAGGCGCGGATCGCCTCGGTCGATGGCGCAGCGCTTCTGGCGGCGATGGCGAAGGGGGAGGTGCCGGTGGTCGCCGGCTTCCAGGGGCTGGGGCCGCAAGGGCGCGTCACCACGCTCGGGCGCGGCGGGTCCGACACCTCGGCGGTGGCGCTGGCGGCTGCGCTGCGCGCCGACCGTTGCGACATCTACACGGACGTGGACGGGGTTTACACGACGGACCCGCGCATCACCGCCCGCGCCCGCAAACTGGACAAGATTGCGTACGAGGAGATGTTGGAACTCGCCTCCGTGGGGGCAAAGGTGCTCCAGACTCGTAGCGTAGAACTCGCGATGAAGGAACGCGTGCGGGTCCAGGTGCTTTCAAGCTTCGCGGACGTGCCTGGAACCCTGGTGGTGGACGAGGACGAGATCGTGGAACAAGCAATGGTATCGGGCATCGCCTACTCGCGCGACGAGGCCAAGATCACGCTGCGCCACGTGCCCGACCGCCCCGGCGTCGCCGCCGCGATCTTCGGCCCGTTGTCGGAGGCGCAGGTGAACGTCGATATGATCGTGCAGAACATCTCGGCGGACGGGACCACGGACATGACCTTCACGGTCAGCCGCACCGACCTGCCGCGCGTGCACACCGTGCTCGCGGCGCACAAGGCGGCGATCGGCTCAGACGCCGTGCTGACCGACCCCGACGTGGCGAAGATCAGCGTGGTCGGCGTCGGGATGCGCAGCCATGCCGGGGTCGCCAACATCATGTTCGGCACGCTGGCGGGCAAGGGGATCAACATCCAGGTCATCTCGACCAGCGAGATCAAGGTCAGCGTGCTGATCGCCGCAGAGTACACCGAGCTTGCGGTGCGCGCGCTGCACACCGCCTATGGCCTCGATGCCGCCTGACACGGTTCTCCCCGGCTCCGGAAGCCTGCTCGCCCGCGCCGAGTTCGACCGGCTGTCGGAGCGTGGGCGGCGCTTCCTCGGCGCCTCGTTCGCGATCATGGGCGGCGCGATGAGTTGGGTCAGCGAGCGGAACCTGGTCTCGGCCATCAGCAACGCGGGCGGCTTCGGCGTCCTCGCCTGCGGCTCCATGGCGCCGCATGCGCTGGCCGACGAGATCGCCGGCACCCAGGCGCTGACCGCCCGGTCGTTCGGCGTCAACCTCCTCACCATGCACCCGCGCCTGCTGGACCTGATCGCGGTCTGCCGGGAGGCCCGGGTCGGCCACGTCGTGCTGGCCGGCGGCGTGCCGAGCGCCGCCGCGGTGCGGGCGGTCAAGGAGAGCAGCCGTCTCGTGTGCTTCGCCCCGGCGCTCGTGCTGGCGCGGCGCATGGTGCGGCTGGGCGCCGACGCGCTGGTGATCGAGGGGTCGGAGGCCGGCGGCCACATCGGCCCGGTGTCGCTCGCCGTGCTGGCGCAGGAGATCCTGCCCCACGTGGCCGAGGTGCCGGTGTTCGTCGCCGGCGGCATCGGCCGCGGCGAGGCGATCCTGGCCTTCCTGGAAATGGGCGCGGCCGGGGCGCAGCTCGGCACCCGGTTCGCCGCGGCGCGCGAGAGCATCGCCCATCCGCGCTTCAAGGACGCCTTCATCCGCGCCCGTGCCCGCGACGCGGTGCCGAGCGTGCAGCTCGACCCGCGTTTCCCGGTGATCCCCGTGCGCGGCCTGGCCAACGCCGGCACGGAGGCGTTCCTGCGGCACCAGGCGGCGGCGATGGCGCAGGTGGATGCGGGCGAGCTGACGCGGGAGCAGGCGCAGCTCTCCATCGAGCACTTCTGGGCAGGCAGGCTGCGCCGCGCGGTGATCGACGGCGACGTGGAGCACGGCTCGGTGATGGCCGGGCAGTCGGTGGGCATGGTGACGGCGGAGCAGCCGATTGCGGGTATCATCGCGGAGCTGGTCGGCCAGGCCTGCCGGGCGCTGGCTGCCCGGCACGGCCCGGGCGGGGGCC
>CAXUIQ010000364.1:0-703 GCA_964250815.1 uncultured Acetobacteraceae bacterium | reverse complement strand
ATCCCCGCGGTGGGGGGCGGCCCGGCGGGCGGGGGGCGGGGCCCCGGCCACGGCCCGGCCGTCGCCAGGCATACCATGGCTCGGCCGTAGATGCTGCCGACGCGCCGGCTGCTGTCCCGCTTGCGCGACATGATGGCGCTCGGCTTTTCCATGCTCGACTCCGCGGACGCGGGCGGCGTGCCGCTCGGGGACCTCGCGGCGCTGGTGGCGGTCGAGATGGTGGCGGAAGTCTGCACGATCTACGCCATGCGGCCCGGCGACCTGCTGGAACTTGCCGCGACCCACGGCCTCAACCCGGATGCGGTCGGCCGCACCCGGCTGCGGGTAGGGGAGGGGATCGTCGGCATCACCGCGGCGACCGGGACGGTGCAGAACCTGCCGGACGCGCAGAACCACCCGGCCTTCGCCTACCGCCCAGAAACCGGGGAGGACCCGTTCGCCTCCTTGCTGGCGGTGCCGGTGCGGCGCAGCGGCAAGTTGGTCGGCGTGCTCGCAGTGCAGAACCGGGCGCCACGCCGCTACTCGGACGACGAGGTGGAGTTGCTGGAAACCGTCGCCATGCTGCTGGCCGAGGTGCTGGCGGCGGCGGGCGCCCGGGACGGGGCGCCGCAGGGCGTGGGCGCCACGGTGCCGCAGCGGTTCAAGGCGACGCCGTTCGCGCCGGGCATCGCGGTCGGCCCGGTGGTGCTGCACGGCGCCGGCG
>CAXUIQ010000363.1:0-4608 GCA_964250815.1 uncultured Acetobacteraceae bacterium | reverse complement strand
GCCGTTCGACCGGCAATCCACGGTCGATCCGCCGGCCGCCACGGTCGTCGCCGCGTGGATCGCCGGCGCCTGGGCGGTGCTGGGCTGGCTCGGGGACAGCCGGGCCTACCTGCTCGGCGACGGCGGCGGCCGGCTGCTGACGCGCGACCACTCCTGGATGGCGCTGGCGATGGAGCGCGGCGAGATGGGCGAGGCGGAAGCGCGGCGCGACCCGCGGGCGCACGCGCTGGTGCACTGCCTGGGGACGACCGACTTCGCCCGGCCCAGCCCATGCCCGGAGCCGGGGGTGGCGCGGGTGCCGGCAGGCGAAGGCTGGCTGATGCTGTGCAGCGACGGCTTGTGGAACTACGCCGAAACGCCCGCGGCGCTGCTGCGGGCGGCGGGCGAAGGGCTGCACACGGATGCCGCCGATCTTTGCGGGCGCCTGGTGGACTTCGCGCGGCGCAGCGGCGGGCACGACAACATCACGGTGCTGGCCGCCCGGCGGCGGTGACTGGTGCCGGACGCCCTGGCCGGTGGCTTGGGCGTGTCCGTGCCCGGGCAGCCGTTGCGGTCCGCTGCGCCGCTTGGCTCGGCATGGCGGCGGCCATGGCGGCGTCCCGGCTACGGCTGCCCTAGCGCGTCGGGCAGCCAGGTGGCCAGCGCCGGCACCGCGACCAGCAGCAGCAGGCGCAGCAGGTCGGTCGCGATGAACGGCACGACGCCGCGGAAGATCGTGCTGAAGCTCACGTCGCCGACCACGCTCTTGATGACGAACACGTTCATCCCGACCGGCGGGTGGATCAGCCCCAGCTCCACCGTCATCACGATGACGACGCCGAACCACACGGGGTCGAAGCCCAGCGCAGTGACCGCCGGGAACACGATGGGCACCGTCAGGATGATCATGGCCATGGCGTCCATCAGGCACCCCAGCACCAGGTACATCAGCAGGATCAGGCACAGCACGCCGTAGCGCCCCAGGCCCAGCCCGGTCAGGAACGCCGTCACCTTCTGCGGCGTGCCGGTGACGGTCAGGAAGTAGCCGAACAGCAGCGCCCCGATCAGCACGGTGAACACCGCCGCCGCCGTCCGCGTGGCTTGCAGCAAGGCGGCCAGCACGGCGGCCCGCGGCAGGCGACGCCGGGCCGCGCCGAGCAAAAAGGCGCCGCCCGCGCCCATGCCCCCGGCCTCGGTGGGCGTGAACAGCCCGCCGTACAGGCCGCCGATCACGAACACGAACAGCAGGAGCGGCGCCCACACCTCCCGCAGCGCCGCGGCCCGGTCCCGCCAGGGCGCCGCCACGCCGCGCGGCAGCGCGACCAGCCCGGTCGCGCCCACCAGCGCGATGGTGCCGACGTACATCGCCATCGCCACTAGCCCGGGCACCACGCCGGCCATGAACAGCCGGCCGATGTCGGTCTCGGTGATGATCCCGTACACCACGAGCACGGTGGAGGGCGGGAACATCGCGCCCAAGGTGCCCCCGGCCGCGATGGTGCCGGTGGCGAAGCTGGTCGGGTAGCCGTGGCGCCGCATCTCGGGGTAGGCCACCGTCGCAAAGGTCGCCGCCGTCGCCACGGAGGAGCCGGAGATGGCGGCGAACGCCCCGCAGGCGACGATGGTGGCAAAGCCCAGGCCGCCGCGCAGGTGGCCGAGGAGCGCGTGGGCGGCGCGGAACAGCTCGCGGCTCATGCCCGACGCCTGCACCAGGGCGCCCATCAGCAGGAACATGGGAATGACGCCGAAGGTGTAGTCGGTCACGGTCCTCATGCTGGTCTGGCCGATCAGCTTCAGCGCCGGGCCGAACCCGGCGAGCAGGCCGAAGCCGCCGACCCCCACCAGCCCCATCGCCATGCCGACCGGCACGCGCAGCAGCATGAGCAGGAACAGCAGGGCGAAGCCCCCGGCGGCGACAAGGGTCTCGTCCACCGCCGGGCTACTCGCTCAGCCGGACTGGATCGTGCGCGGCGAAGCCCGGGCGCGTCAGCAGCCGCCAGGCCCGCACGGCGATCAGCAGCACCGCGGCGGCGTCGCCCACCCAGGCCACGGCGAAGAACGGCCAGGTCGGCAGGTGCAGGTCGTAGGTCAGCACGTTCTGCGCCCGGGTTTGCAGCACCTTGTCCAGCAGCATGGTGGTCTGCACGCCCACCACCAGCAGCAGCACCAGGGTGGCGAACACGTCGATGCGCCGCCGCCAGCGCTGTCCCGCCATCTCCCACAGGAGGTCCACCGTGATATGCGCGCCGCGGTAGCTGGTGGCGGCGATGCCCCAGAAGATCAGGATGCCGAGCAGCAGCCGGCCGAAGTCGTAGCCGTCGGGGATGGTGACGGCGAAGAAGCGCCGCAGCAGCACCGACACGAAGATGTCGGCCGCGACCAGCCCCACGAACACGGCCGCGACCAGCTCGATCCCGTCGATGAACCGGTCCATCGGGCCGCGCGGGGCCGCCGGGCCGGCCATGCCGTCCGCCTTGGCCGGCGCCATCGCGTCAGTAGGCCGAGTCCTGCGCGGCCAGCCCGGCCCGCAGCGACGCCAGCGCCGCGTCGGGGTCCACGCCCACCTTCCGCACGCTGTCGGCCCAGCTCTGCCGCAGCGGCTCGGCGGCGGTCCGCCATTCCGCCAGTTGCGCCGGGGTCAGCTCCACCATCTCGTGCCCGCGCAGGGTCCGCATCCGTTCCCGCCCGGCGGCCTCGAACGCCGCCCAGGGCGCCGCCAGCTTCCGCGCCCATTCGGAGGTGCAGTGCGCGTCGATGGCGGCGCGCTGCGCGGGCGACGCCGCCTCGTAGGTCCCCTTGTTGATCGAGATGGTGAACACGCTGGTGTAGAGCGGCGCGTCCAGGTGGTACTTCACCACGCGGTCGATGCCGAACAGGAACAGGCTGCCGTAGGGGAAGGCGATGGCGTCGGCCACGCCGCGGTCCAGCACGTCCCGCGCTTCCGGCGCCGACGCCTGCACGTTGGCGCCGCCCAGCAGGGACACGAATTCGCCCATCATCGCGTGGGACGGGCGCACCTTGACGCCGCGCAGGTCCGCCGGCACGGCGATGCGCCGCCGCGAGTGCAGCGTGCCGGGGTCGTGCACGAAGGCCATGCAGAAGTGGGTGTCCGCCATCTCCCGGGCGGCGTAGGCGCGGTACCAGGCGTCCACCGCCGCGGACGCGGCCACCCCGTTGGTCAAGGTGAACGGCAACTGCGCCGCGTTGATGACCGGGAAGCGCCCGGGCTGGTAGCCCGGGTTGATGTAGCCCACGTCGGCGATCCCGTCCCGCACCATGTCGTAGTGGTCGAACGCCTTGCCCAACTGCTCCGACGGGAACACGGTGGACTGGATGGTGCCGCCGGACGCCGCTTCCAGCGACGCCGCCCATTCCTTGGTGCTGACGACCAGCGGGTGCGCGGGCGGCAGCCACAAGGACACCTTCAGCCGGACCGGCTTGTCCTGCGCCGCCGCGGGCCGAGGCGGGACGGTGCCCAGCAGGGCCAGGAGGGCGACGAGGGCAAGGCGGATCGGCATGGCGGGAACCCCCGTGCGGCGTGGCATCAAAGGTGCGGCAGCCAGGCGTCCACGACGGCGCAGCGCCGCTCCACCCGGACGGCGCGCATGGCGCGGTCCAGGGTGTCGTCGAGCGCCGCGGCGTCGCGCGCTTGCAGCGCCACGGCGCCCCCGGCGGCGGCGGCGCTGCCGGCGGAGTCGGGCGGCGGGTCGAAGGCCACGTCCAGGTCGTTGGTCCGGCTGGCGTATCCCGCGGGGTGGACCGCCAGCGCCGACAGCTTCGGGGACTTCCAGCCGCGGTTGTTGTAGATCACCTGCAGGAACGGCGTGCGGTACTGGCGGGCCATCCAGTGCACGGTGGCGGGGACGGAGAACATGTACGACCCGTCCCCGGTCAGCGCCATCACCGTCGCCTCCGGCCGGGCCAGCTTGGCGCCGATAGCCGCGCCGCCGTTCCAGCCGAGGGAGCCGCCGCCGCTGGTGAACAGGCTGCCGGGCCGGTCCAGCCGCAGGTGGTCGCCGATGGTGCGGTAATGGGAGATGCCCTCGCTGATGACGACCGTGCTCTCGTCGAGGTGGCGGCGAAGCGCTGCGGTCAGCACCTCGCCGGTCAGGGTTTCGGACGCTTCCAGGGCGTCCAGCGCCGCGTCGCGCGCCGCGTGCTCCGCGGTCCAGTGCGCGGCCGAGATCGCAGCTGTGCCGGACGGGCCGGCCCCGTCCAGCGCGGCCCCGTCCAGCGCGGCGTTGAGCTGGCGCAGCGCCGTCAGCCCGTCGGCGCGGAAGCAGCGGCGGGCCGGGATGTGCCACAGCGGCATCTGCTGCTTCAGCGGGTCCACGTCCACGTGGAACACCGCCGCGTCCGCCGCCGGGCGGCTGACCGTGGGAATCCAGGGAACGTCGCTGTCCAGCACCAGCACCAGGTCGGCGGCGGCCAGCGCCGGGTTCTGGCGCGGGTGGTTCCACTGGCTGCCCTGGTACAAGGGATGCGTCGCCGGGAAGTTGACCGCGTTCGGCACGGAGTCCAGCACGCCCATGCCCAGCCGCTCGCACAGCCGCACCAGCTCCGGCACGGCGCTGGGGTTGCGGCCAAGGTAGGACGTGACCACCAGCGGGCGGCGGCGCTGCTGCGCGC
>CAXUIQ010000362.1:0-4610 GCA_964250815.1 uncultured Acetobacteraceae bacterium | reverse complement strand
AAAATTTATCGTTTTTTGAAACTGGATTGGTGATAACATTTTGCCAAATTGGCGTCATACAGTTCTTTGTATACTCACAGGTATGGTTTACTCATCTCAGGATTGGCCAAAATGGGTTACAAACTTCAGCAGGTCTTGGCCTTATCTTCGCCGTTTTTATGTCTCCTGCCACTGGAACTTACCTGCTAACGAAACTTCTCCGATACAGGAATTACACCTGGATGCAAGGCTTTCAGGCTGCACCGGCACTTCTTAAAAAGGAGATGACAAAACGCCTGCTGCGAACTGTTGGTTTTGCGAGCCTGTTCCTATCAGGAGTAATGCAGGTTCCGGCAACGCTGGTCTGAACAACGGCTAAAAAAGTTTCCGGATACCAGAGCAAGCGGCGGAGTGCGGCTGGCGCCATTCCTCACATTCGACTGGACGGGGCGCGGCATCCCGCCAACGCCCGCAAAAGAGATCCGCCCTATGCTCGATAACCTAACGACAGCCGACCGGATCGCAGCCCTCGACTGGCCCGGGATCGCCGACGCCCTGGACCAGCGCGGCTGCGCCACGACCCCGCCGCTGCTGACCGAAACGGAGTGCCGCGCCCTGACCGAAGACTACGGCGACGCCGACCGCTTCCGCAGCCGGGTCGTGATGGCCCGGCACGGCTACGGCCAGGGCGAGTACCAGTACTACGCCTACCCCCTGCCGACGCTCATTGGCGACCTGCGCGCCTCGCTGTATCCGGCGCTCGCGGCCATCGCGAACCGGTGGGGCGCGGCGCTGGGCATGGCGGAGTTTCCGGCGGACCACGCGGGGTTCCTGGCGCGCTGCCATGCCGCCGGGCAAACGCGGCCCACGCCGCTGCTGCTGCGCTACGGACCCGGCGACTACAACTGCCTGCACCAGGACCTCTACGGCGACCTGCACTTCCCGCTCCAGGCCGCCATCCTGCTCAGCCGCCCCGGCGACGACTTCACCGGCGGCGAGTTCGTCCTGACCGAGCAGCGCCCGCGCATGCAATCGCGCGCCGAGGTCGTCACGCTGGGTCAGGGCGAGGCCGTCCTGTTCGCGACGAACCAGCGGCCCGTGGCCGGCACGCGCGGCACCTACCGCGTGGCGATGCGCCACGGCGTCAGCCGGCTGCGCACGGGCCGGCGCCACACGCTGGGGATCATCTTCCACGACGCCCGGTAACAGGCGCGTCGTCGAAGCGCCCTGCCTGCGCGGCCCGGGGCAGCTCAGCCCTTCTTGGCTTTCGCCTTCGCGGCGGGCGTGGCCGTCTTGCCGGCGTGCGCGGCCGGGTTCATCGCGTCCTTGACCTGCTTGGCCGGCGTGAAGCCGAGCTTCTTCGACGCGGCGATCTGGATGGTCTCGCCGGTGGCGGGGTTGCGGCCCTGGCGCGCTTCGCGCTCGGCCACCTTGAACTTGCCGAAGCCCGGCAGCGAAACCTCCTCGCCCTTGCTGGCGGCCTGGACGATGGCGGCGAACACGGCTTCCACCACTTGCTTGGCCTGCGACTTGTTCATTTCGTGGCCGGTGGCGATGTGCTCGGCGAGGTCGGCAGTGTTCATGACGGAGTCTCCAAAGTGAGCCTTTCCGCATAGCAGCGGAATCGACGGTGATGGAAGGGGCCTTTGCACCCCTCAGCCCGATCTGATCCGCCCGAGCAGCCGCCGCCATGGCGCCGTCCCCAACTGGTCGGCATGGGCCGCGCCGCCGCGGATCGAAAGCTGCTCGACCAGGCGGCTGGCGATCAGCCCGCGGGGGCCGCGTTCCCAGTGGTCGGCGCCGTCGTCCCCGGCCGTCCAGCCCGGCAACGGCAGCAGCAGGTGGCGGCACAGCCCGTCCAGCAGCGGCTCGTAGGTCGCGCGCAACGCGGCCAGCGTTTCCTCTGCCTGCGGCCCGCCGGTCCAGCCCACGCCGGCCTGCTCGAACACGGCCATGAGCCGGTCGTAGGCGGCGCCGTCCAGCCGGTTGCCGCCGTCATAGCGGGACGGCTGGATGCCGAACGACCGCGCCATCTCGACGACGACCTGCCGGGCCATGGTGAAGGTCATGCGCGCTTGCAGCGGCCGCATCGCCTCGATCCCCACCAGCACCAGCGCGCAGGTGTCCATCACGCAGGCCAGCGCCGCGAGCCAGGACTGGTTGTCGTGCTGGCTCCGGTAGTAGGCCAGCATGGGGTAGGACAGGTGGCTTTCCAGCAGGTCCGACCCCCAGATCTCCCATTCCCGCAGCAGGTCGTCGAGCTTGTCGAGGCCGTCCGCCTCCGCATGCCGGGCCAGCATGGTGCCGGCGGTGGGCGGCGACCCGGCGCGCCCGTCGAGCTGGATGACATGCGCCTCCCGCCGGGAGAACAGTTGGTAGAGGACGGGCAGGTAGCCGATGACGACGGCGATGAAGCCGATGCCGGTGCCGGCCTCGCACACGGCCACGAAGCGCGCCCCGGCCGTGTGCGGCACCACGTCGCCGTAGCCCAGGGTGAAGAAGGTGACGCCGCTCATGTAGGCCTGCTCGGACAGCGTGGAGACCGCGCCGCCGGGCAACTCGCCGGGCGCTTGCAGGGACGATTCGATCAGCGCGAAGGCGAAGATCAGCACGGTTGCCCAGATGGCGAACAGCAGCACCATGGACAGCGCGCCGAACACGCTGAGGAACCGCTCGCGCCGCGCCCCGGCCGGCAAGCGCGCGCCGATCCCCGACCAGACGGCCCAGACGGCGCGGAAGTACAGCCGCATGAACCGCAGGCTGCGCGTCACCCGGCGCGGCAGCAGCATGACCTCGAACGCATCCTGCAACACGATGAGCAGCAGCGCGATGCCGGCCAGCAAGGCCAGGATGGAGGTCAAGGCCCGGCGTCCAAGGGCGCGCGGTCCAGCAGGCGGTAGCCGACGCCGGGTTCGGTGCACAGCAGCCGGGCCGCCGCCGGGCCGAGCTTCTGGCGCAGGTGGCCGACATACACCCGGAGGTACTGCACATCCTCGACATGCGCCGGCCCCCAGACCGCGTTCAGCAGGTGCCGGTGGGTCAGCACCTTGCCGGAATGCCGCGCCAGCAGCGCCAGCAGGTCGTATTCGCGCGGGCTGAGCTGGACCGGCGCGCCCGACGCGCTCACGGCCCGGCGCGCCATGTCCACCAGGAGGCCGCCGGCCTGGAACAGCTCGCTCGCCCCCGTGCCGGGGTGGGCGTGGCGCAGCGCGGCGCGGATGCGGGCCAGCAGCTCGTTCAGGCCGAACGGCTTTTCCACGTAGTCGTCCGCGCCGTTGTCGAGCGCCGCGACCTTGCCGGCCTCCTCGTCGCGGGCCGAAAGCACCACCACCGGCACCTGGCTCGTCGCGCGGAGCTGGACCAGCGCGTCCTGCCCGTCCATGTCGGGCAAGCCGAGGTCCAGCAGGATCAGCGCGGGCGGGTGCGCGCGGGCGGCGGCGAGGCCGGCTGCGGCGGTATCGGCGCGCTCCACGCCGTAGCCGGACGCTTCCAAGGCCGGGCGCAGGAAACGGTGGATCTGCGGCTCGTCGTCGATGACCAGGATGCGCGTGCGCTGCAAATCGTTCTCATCCAAGCGTTACGCTTCGGATGTAGCGGAAAGCCGGAGCACGACAATGGTTCCGGGCGAGCCGTCGCGCGCCGCGTCCGGGCGGGGGCTGATGGCCTCGATGGTGCCGCCCATCGCCTCCATCATGCCGCGGGCGATGGCGAGGCCCAGCCCGGTGCCCGGCAGGGTCCGGTCGCCGCGCCGGGCGCGGTAGAAGCTGTCGAACACGTGCGGCAGGTCGTCGGCGGGGATGCCGATGCCCTCGTCGGAAACCTCCAGGCTGACCTGCCCGCCGCCGGCGCCGCCGCGGATGCGGAGGTCGGCGCCGAGCGGCGAGTAGCGCACCGCGTTGTCGAGCACGTTGACCAGCGCCTGCTCCAGGAGCGCCGGGTCGGCCTGCATCGCCGGCAGGCCGTCCGGCACGTTCACCAGGACGTTGCCGGCGTCCGGCACGCGGGCGATGGCGGCGTCGATCAGGTCCAGCGCCCGCACCGGCTGCAGGCGCGGCGCCAACTGGCCGCTTTCCAGCCGGGTCAGGTCCATGATGTTGGACAGGAACCGCGTCATCCGCGCCGTGTCCTCCTTGATGGAGGCAAGCAGGTCGGCGCGGGTCGCGGGTTCCAGCCGGTCCCATGCGGCATCCAGCGTCTCCGCGGCGCCGCGTATCCCGGTGAGCGGCGTGCGCAGGTCGTGGCTGAGCGAGTTCAGCAGGGCGGTGCGCAGCTTCTGCGTTTCCTCCATGGCGGCGCTGCGGGCAGCCTCGTTGGCGAGCTTGACCCGTTCCAGCGCCACGGCCGCCTGGTCGGCGAGGGTCGCGAGCGTTTGCGCCGCCGTGGGATCGACCCGCCCGCTGCCCATGTGGACGCCCAGCACGCCCAGCAGCCCGCGCACCGTCCGCATCGGCAGGAAGCGCCACTCGGCGGAGGGCAGGGTGGCGGTGCCCCGCCCGGCCGCCTCCTGCCGCTCGCTGCACCAGCGCGCCGCCGCCCAGCTTCCGTCGTCGAGCACGGTGGCGGCCCCAGTAAATGATTCAGCGACCGGCGGCTCGGCGGCGCGGATGGCGAGGTCCGCACCGTTCCCGGTC
>CAXUIQ010000361.1:0-4611 GCA_964250815.1 uncultured Acetobacteraceae bacterium | reverse complement strand
ACGGCAACAAGACCTACCTGCTGCAGGACCGCGACGGCCAGATCACCGAGGCGCATTCGATCTCCGCCGGCCTCGACTACCCCGGCATCGGGCCGGAGCATTCCTGGCTGCACGACATCGGCCGGGTCGATTACGTGGCGGCGACGGACAGCGAGGCGCTGGAAGCGTTCCAGCTTTGCTCCAAGCTCGAAGGCATCATCCCCGCGCTGGAGACTGCGCACGGCTTGGCCTTCATTGCCAAGCTGGCGCCCACGATGAAGCCGCACGAGACCATCGTGCTGAACCTGTCGGGCCGCGGCGACAAGGACATCTTCACCGTGGCGCAGCACCTGGGCCAGGCCCTATGAGTGGGGGCGCAGAGAGCGGGGGCGGCACCGGGCGGATTGCCGCCCGCTTCGCCAAGCTGAAGGCCGAGGGGCGCGGGGCGCTGATCCCGTTCCTTGAAGCCTATGATCCCGACGCCGCCACCTCCATGGAAATCCTGCGCGGGATGCCGGCGGCGGGCGCCGACCTGATCGAGATCGGCGTGCCCTTCACCGACCCGGCCGCGGACGGGCCGACGATCCAACGTGCGGGCCAGCGGGCGCTCAAGGCCGGCGGCACCGTGCCCGGCGCGCTGGCCATGGTGCAGGAGTTCCGCCGCGGGGACGGCGAAACGCCGGTGGTGCTGATGGGCTACCTCAACCCGATCCTCGCCTACGGTCCCGGGCGCTTCTGCCAGGACGCGCAGGCTTCCGGCGTGGATGGCCTGATCGTGGTCGATATGCCGGCGGAGGAAGCGGACGAGCTGATGTCGCACATCGACGGCGCCGGGCTGGACCTGATCCGCCTGGTCGCGCCCACCACGGACGACGCGCGGTTGCCGCTGGTGCTGAAGGGGGCAGGGGGCTTCGTTTACCACGTGGCGATCGCCGGCATCACCGGCACGCGCTCCGCGGCGGCGGAGGATCTGGCGGATGCGATCCCCCGGGTGCGCGCCCACACCGACCTGCCCATTGCGATCGGCTTCGGCGTCCGCACCCCGGCCCAGGCGGCGCATGCCACGCGGGTCGCCGATGCCGCGGTGGTGGCGAGCGTGCTGATCGAAACGCTCGCGTCGTCGCTCGACGAGCACGGCCGGGCGCAACCGGATACGGCGCGCCAGGTGCTGGACCAGGTGCGCAGCCTGGCGCAGGCGGTCCGGGAGGCCCGGGTCGGGGCCGAGGCGGCGTAAGGGGCTTAGCCGGCCCGCCTTTGCGGCGGGCGGCCTCGGCTCCGGCACACTATGGGCACGCCCGCGGTCATCGGCGCAGTCCCGATCCGCGGAATGGCCGCAGCGCCTTGGCCAAACATGGCGCAGCCGGTTGCGGCATTGGCAACCTCAACCTGCCGGCTTTGCCCATGGCATGGGATGTGCTTTGTCCATCCCCGCCCAAATGGCATCCGAACCCATCGCCGCCCGGCAAGGAACCCGCGCCCTATGCCCGACTGGATACGCTTCGCCGCCGGGGTGGTTTAAGCCCCGGAATGGACCTGCCCGAAATCCGCGCCGTCGCCCGGCCGTTCGCCCGGGACGAGCTGCCGCCCTGCGGCGCCGGGTCGGCGTGGCTCGCTGGCGGCACATGGCTGTTTTCCGAGCCGCAGCCGGGGTTGCATGAGCTGATCGACCTGGCCAGCCTCCGATGGCCGGCGCTGGAGCCATCCGCGTCCGGGCTGCGCATCGGCGCGACCTGCACCATCGCGGCGCTGGAGGCCCATGCCGCCACCACGGACTGGCCGGCCGCGCCGCTGTTCGCCGGGTGCTGCCAGGCGCTGCTGGGATCGTTCAAGATCGCGGCGGTCGCCACCGTGGGCGGCAACGTCTGCTTGTCCCTGCCGGCCGCGCCGATGCTGGCGCTGACGGTGGCGCTGGACGGCGTGGCCCGGGTATGGCAGCCGGACGGGACGGAGCGGGAGGTGCCGATGGCCGGGTTCACCACGGGGCCGCAGCGCACCGTGCTGGCCCCGGGCGAGCTGCTGCGGTGCATCGACCTGCCGGACGCGGCGCTGCGCAGGTGCTGCGCGATGCGCAAGGCGTCGCTGACCGCGCACGGACGCTCTGCCGCGCTGCTGGTGGCGACGGAGGACGCCGGCCGCTTCGCCCTGACGATCACCGCCAGCACCCTGCGCCCGGTGCACGCGGCCTGGGCGGCGGCGCCGTCGCGGGAAGCGCTGGATGCCTACGTCCTGTCCTTCCCGGCGGCGCTTTGGCTTGACGACGTGCACGGCGCTCCGGCCTGGCGCCGGCACATGACCCGGCGGCTGGCCGCCGAACTGCACGAGGAACTGCTGGGATGACCGTCCTCCACGTCAACGGCCAGGCCCAGGAGTGCGACCCGGCGCCGGGCCAGTGCCTGCGCACGCAGCTTCGCGCGCTCGGCTGGTTCGGGGTCAAGAAGGGCTGCGACACCGGCGACTGCGGCGCCTGCACCGTGCTGCTGGACGGCCAGGCGGTGCAAAGCTGCCTGGTGCCGGCCTGGCGCGCGGAGGGCCGGGCCGTCACCACCATCGAGGGATTGGGCAACGGCAGCCTGCACCCGTTGCAGCAGGCGTTCATGGACGCCCAGGGCTTCCAATGCGGCTTCTGCACTCCGGGCATGTTGCTCACCGCCAGCATCCTGGACCCGGCACGCCGGGCGGACCTGCCGCGGGCGATGAAGGGCAACCTGTGCCGCTGCACCGGCTACCGCGCCATCGCGGACGCGGTGGACGGGGTGCGCCACGTCGGGAGCCTGCCCGGCAGCGACGCCGCGCCGGACGCAGAGGCCGTGGTGACCGGGGCCGCCCGCTACACGCTGGACGTGGAGGTGCCGGGCCTCCTGCACATGCGCCTGCTGCGCTCGCCCCACGCCCACGCCCGCATCCGCGGCATCGACCGCGCCGCCGCGTTGGCCGTGCCCGGCGTCGCCGCCGTGTTCACGCACGAGGACGCGCCCGCACGGCTCTACTCCTCCGCCCGGCACGAGGATTTCCGCGCCAACCCGGACGACACGCGCCTGCTGGACGACGTGGTGCGCTTCGTCGGCCAGCGCGTCGCCGCCGTGGTGGCGGAGACCGAGGCCGCCGCCGAGGCCGGCTGCCGCGCCCTCGCCGTGGATTACGAAGCCCTGCCCGCCGTGTTCGACCCCGCGGAGGCCATGCGGCCCGGCGCCCCCATGCTGCACGACAAGCACGAGAGCCGCATCGCCGATCCCGCCCGCAACGTCGTGGCCCGGCTGCGCAGCCGCCACGGCGACATCGACGCCGGCTTCGCCGCGGCGGACCGCATCGAGGAGATCACGTGCGACCTGCAACGGGTGCAGCACACGGCCATGGAGACGCACTGCGCGCTCGCCTCCATGGACGGGGACCGCCTGGTGGTACGGAGCAGCACGCAGGTGCCGTTCCTGGTGCGCCAGGGCTTGGCCGACCTGTTCGGCCTGCCGCCGCACCGGGTCCGGGTGCTGTGCCAACGGGTGGGCGGCGGCTTCGGCGGCAAGCAGGAGATGCTGGTCGAGGACATCGCCGCCCTGGCCGCCCTGCGCCTCGGCCGCCCCGTTAGGCTCGAACTGACGCGCGCCGAGCAGTTCGCCGCCACCACCACGCGCCACCCGATGCGCGTCACCGTCCGCGTGGGCGCCAAGCGGGACGGCACGCTCACGGCCCTGGCGGTGGACGTGCTGTCCAACGCGGGCGCCTACGGCAACCATTCGCCCGCCGTGCTGGACCATAGCTGCAACGAGCTGATGAGCCTGTACCGCTGCCCGAACAAGGCGGTCGATGCGGCGGCGGCCTACACCAACACGGTGCCGGCCGGCGCCTTCCGCGGCTACGGCATGGGGCAGACGCTGTTCGCGCTGGAGCAGGCGGTGGACGCCCTGGCGCGCGGCCTCGGCATCGACCCGTCCGCGTTCCGCCGCCGCAACATGGTGCGCCCGGGCGACCGGTTGGACGAACTGCACGGCCTGCTCGACGACGTGGAGTTCGGCAGCTACGGCCTCGACCAGTGCCTCGACCTCGTGGAGCGCGCGCTGGCCGCGGACCCCGGCCTCCCGGCGCCGGAGGGGGCGGAGTGGCAAGTCGGCCAGGGCGTCGCGATGGGGATGCTGGCGACCGCGCCGCCGTTCGGGCACCGGGCGGAATCGCGGCTGTTCCTGGCGGCGGACGGCGGGTTCGATTTGCACGTCGGCACGGCGGAGTTCGGCAACGGCACCTCCACCACGCACCGGCAGGTGGCCGCCGCCGTGCTGGGGACGGCGCCGGGCCGCATCCGGCTGCGCCAGTCCGACACCGACCTGGTCGGCCACGACACCGGCGCGTTCGGCAGCACCGGCACGGTCGTCGCGGCCCGCGCAACGGAGGTGGCGGCCCTGGCATTGCGGGAGCGCATCTTGCACGCTGCCGCGGCGCAGTCCGGCCATCCCGTCGCGGAATGCCGGCTGATCGAGGGCGCCGTGCTGTGCGGCAACCGGGCGGTGCCGCTTGCGGACCTGCCCGGCGCCGGCGCGGGCCTCGCCGTGATGCGCAAGGCGGACGCGGCGCCACGCTCCCTCGCCTTCCACGTGCAGGGCTTCCGCATCGCGGTGAACCGCGGCACCGGGGAAATCCGCATCT
>CAXUIQ010000360.1:0-4655 GCA_964250815.1 uncultured Acetobacteraceae bacterium | reverse complement strand
GGAACGACAGGGTGATGCCCTTGAACACCTCCCGCCCGCCGGGGAAGTTCTTGGTGACATCTTTCATGACGTAAACGTATTGATAGCTGGCCATGGCGCAGGCTCCTGCAGGCGAATGTCGTGTGGTGTTTACGGTCGCGCGGCCCGGCTCACAACTGGGCTGGCGAGAGATATGGTGCGCCCGGCAGGACTCGAACCTGCGACCAAACCGTTATGAGCGGTCCGCTCTAACCAACTGAGCTACAGGCGCCCCCATCCCACTTAACACGCCAGCGTTGCGCCGCTCAAGGCGGCCTCGCATCGGGTCGTGTTTCAGCTTCGATCCCCGCGATGGGTGGATTGCCAACCTTCGATTTCAGATCATGGTCGTTGACATCTATCCAGCAACGTTCGCCTCTGGCCGTGGAGTCAGCAGCGAGAACAAAGGAGAGATAATTGTATCGCTTGGTTCTTGTGGGTTCCGGAATACGGATCGATGAAGGCCCTGGGGCAGCGCGGGATATCATGGCAGAATTCGCTCACCATCGAAGGCGTCACTCAAACGTCGCATGTTCCTATGCCGATGGGAAACTCACGCTCGTGGCAGAGAACGACTTCGATTCAAACGGTCTGGCGCTCATGGACGAATTCTCGGACTGCTTATCCGCATTCATCTCAAAGCCGTTCAACGGTGATCTAACGATACAGTCTATCGCTCGCCAATGAGCAAGAGATTGCCTCAACTCGCTGCTTGGAACTCTGTTTTCACACAGCCTGGGTTGAAAGCCGGCGTCCAAACCGAGACATCGCCCTGCATCGCGTTGGCAAGCATTGCGCACGCGGCTATGGTCCGGCCACTCCGAACAGCGCATGGGACCGCATGATGGATATTTCCAAGATACCGCCGGGCAAGGACGCGCCGCACGACATCAACGTCGTGATCGAGATTCCCCACGGCAGCCAGGTCAAGTATGAGGTCGACAAGGCCAGCGGCGCCATCTTCGTCGACCGCTTCCTGTTCACCCCCATGGCCTATCCCGCCGCGTATGGCTTTATCCCCGGCACTCTCGCCGACGACGGCGACCCGGCCGATGCGCTCGTGCTCGCCCCCGCCGCCATGGTGCCCGGCGCCGTCATCCGCTGCCGCCCGATCGGCATGCTGCAGATGGAAGACGAGAGCGGCCAGGACGAAAAGATCATCTGCGTCCCGCACGACAAGATCCACACCCAATACACCGACGTGCACGCGATTGAGGACCTGCCGGCCATCACCCGCGCGGCCATCGAGCACTTCTTCACCCGCTACAAGGACCTGGAGCCGGGCAAGTGGGTCAAGGTCACGGGCTGGGCCGGGCGGGAGGCGGCGGAGGAAGTGATCCGCAAGGCGGTCACAGCCGCAAACGCTTCGCGTTTCGGCGAGGCCGTCAAGCCGTAGCCGCCGTCTATGCTCCCCGCTTGAGGCGTCCGGCCCGGCGGGGACCGGTCCATCCCGCCAGCCGCGCCATGCGGCGCAGCCCGGCCCATTGCTGCTCGAAGTAACTCCCGGTCGCCAAGGCCTCCTCAGCCGAGGGGTCCCCGGTGCGGACATAGGCGCGGGCGAAGTCGGCGGTGCCGAACAGCATGTCCCACCACGGCAGGATCGCGCCGTAGTTGGCGCTGCGCTGCCCCGCCGCCAGCACGCCGTGGTGCGAGCGGTGGAACCGGGGCGACACCAGCAGCCGCTCGCCCAGCCAGCCGAACGACAGCCGGGCGTTGGCGTGCGACAGGCTTTCCAGGAAGCGCAGCAGCAGCACCAGCAGCGGGAACTGCATGGGCGGGATGCCGATCAGGAGCGCCACGGCGGTGAACCAGGCGAAGCCGATCAGGTCGTCCAGCAGGTGGTTGCGGTCGTCGGACCAGAACGTCATCTGCCGCTGCGCATGGTGCAGCGAATGCAGCGCCCACCACCAGCCGAACCGATGGGACAGCCGGTGCCGCCAATACTCGGAGAAATCCAGGATCACGGCATACAGGAAGAAGGTCAGCAGGTGGTGCCCCAGCAGCGCCGGCGCCAAGCGTTCCAGCGTCGGCGGCACCCAGCCGTGGTCGGACAGCCACCCGTTCAGCGCCACCTGGAGCTGGTAGAACAGCACGAACGTCACCACCGGCAGCACGCCCACCCGGGACAGCAGGGTGTAGAGCACGTCCACCCAAACGGCCTTGTGGTCCGGCCAGCGCTCCACCGGGCGCCAGCGCTCCAGCGGCAGGCAGACGGCGAACGTCACCGCGACCTGCGCCACCCCATAGCAGGCGAACAGCGCCCAGCCGAAGGCGACCTCCTCCCACTCCATGCCGCCCACGGCGTAGAGCATGGGCAGCAGCACGGTCTCGTGCAGCCAGCCGGCGGCCAGGCTGAACGGGTCCGTCATCGCGCCCCCGCCGTCAGGAAGATGCCGTGGGGCGAGCGCCCGACCGGGATGGATTGCAGGGTGCCGGTCGCCGGATCGAGCACGCCGACCTTCTGGATGAAGCGCTGGGTGATCCACAGCTTGCCGTCGGGCGCGAAATCGATGCAGTCCGGCCCGCCCGGCACCCGGTAGCTGCGGATCAGCGCGTAGGTCGCGGCATCCAGCGCCACCGTCGTGCCGTCCACCCGGTTGTTGACCCACAGCGTCCTGCGGTCGGGCGACAGGAACAACTGGTGCGCCCCGCGGCCCGTGTGGATGCGCTGCTCGACCCGGCCATCAACCGGGTCCACCACCGCGAAGTGGTCCGACCCCATGTTGGCCACCAGCACCTTGCCGTTCAGCCAGAGCACCCCGGCCGGCGTCGCGCCGACCTCGGCGGTCCAGCTCACCGCCTGGCGCCGCAGGTCGATCGCCGCCAGCCGGTTGGTGCCCTGCAACGAGACGTAGGCCATGCTGCTGTCCGGCGCGTAGGCCACGTGGCTCGGCATGGAGCTGAGCGGGAAGCGCTTGGCCAGCGCCATGGTGGCCGCGTCATAGACATCGACCTGGTTGCGCGCCAGGCCGGTCACGGTCAGCCACTTGCCGTTCGGGCTGAACGCCAGGTGGTAGGGGTCGGCCATCGGCAGGCGGCGCTTCACCTCCCCGGTGCGCGGGTCGAGGAACAGCATCTCGTTCGCGCCCGCGTCGCCGACCAGCAGCTCGGACCCGTCCGGGCTGAGGGCGACGTGGTGCGGCTCCCGCAGCACCGGCACCCGGCGCAGCTCGGTCTCGCGCGCCATGTCGAGCACGCTCAGGGTCGCGTCGCCCGAGTTCAGCACGATGGCAAGGCCGCCGGCCCATGCCGAGCCGGGCATGGACGCCGCGAGCAGGACGAACAACACACGCAACCGCATCAAGAACTCCATGCCGCCCACTCCGGCCCCAGCGCGAGCCGCAGGCTAACATGCCCGGCCCGGCGGAGGTGCAACTTCCGCGCCGGGCTGGGCAGCCATCCGCGCCTGGCCAGTTGCTTACGACGATCTTCATATCGGAATCAAACCAGCCCTGGCCCGCGCCCTGCACCCGATTTTAACCGGGAACGCTTGATCGCGCGGAAAGCAGGAACAGCTTGTCAGGAAGCCGTGAACTCGCAAGGGTGCAGGAATGTCGGATGCAGGGGGCAAGCAGTCCAAGGTCCTTGTCGTGGAGGATGAGTTCCTCGTCAGGCTGACCTTGGCCGAGGCGCTGAGCGACGAGGGGTTCCACGTCCTTGAGGCGGAGACCGGCGACGCCGCCTTGCCGATCCTGCAAAGCCACGACGAGATCAGCCTGCTGCTGACCGACATCCAGTTGCCGGGGACGATCAACGGCCATGCCTTGGCGTTGAAGGCGCGCGAGAACCTGCCCAACCTGCCCATCATCTTCATGACGGGCGGCGCGGACGAGGAACTGGACGGCTCCGCGCGGGACGTGTTCATCAGCAAGCCCTACACGCTGGCGAACATCTGCCGGACGGCGAAGCGCCTGACCGCCGCAGCCGCCGAGTAGCGTCCGGCACCAGCCGGAACCGCGGCGGGCGCGGCTCCCGGGTTCCGCGCCCTGTCCCCGCGCCTTGGCATTAGTCTTGCGTAGCCAGAGGCGAACTGTCCCGAGAATCCCGATGAGCACCACGCTTCGACCGCCTGCCGCCGTGCCCGTCGCCAGCACGCGGTGGGTGCAACTGGGCCTGGGCCTCATCTGCATGATGGCCATTTCCAGCCCGCAATACGTCTGGACATTGTTCACCAAGCCGCTCGGGGCCGCCTTGGGCGCTTCGGCTGCGGGCGTGCAGGTCACGTTCAGCATCCTCGTCGTCTTGCAGACGTTCTTCAGCCCGTTCCAGGGCTGGCTGGTGGAGCGGTTCGGCCCGCGTTGGCTGATCGCCGCAGGCGCGGGCCTCACCGGGCTGAGCTGGGTGCTGGCCGCGTCCGCGACTTCGCTGGCCGGGCTTTACCTGACCTACGGGCTGCTGGGGGGCCTCGGCACTGGGATCGTGTATGTCGGCGTGGTCGGGCAGATGGTGGGCTGGTTCCCGGACCGGCGCGGCCTCGCGGCCGGGGCCGTCGCGGCCGGATACGGCATGGGCGCCATCGTGACCACCTTTCCCATCGCCGACAGCCTGGCCGCGGACGGCTACGGACCGACGCTGCTGAAGTTCGGCCTCATCTTCGGCGCGGTCGGGGTGCTGGCGGCCCTGGGCCTCCGCGCGCC
>CAXUIQ010000359.1:0-4670 GCA_964250815.1 uncultured Acetobacteraceae bacterium | reverse complement strand
GTGCCCGGCGCCCCGGAAATCTACACGACCCTGCGCAGCCAGCCCAACGTCAGCATCAACCTCGACGTGCAGGCCCGCCGCATCCAGGAAGGCCACGACGTGTTCGAGGTCGTGTTGCAGATCAAGGCGGAAGCGACCGAGCCGCAGGCCCCAGCTTCAAACGGCCAGGCTGCAAACGGCCAAGCCGCGAGCAGCCTGCCCGCCGAGAACCAGGCTGCGGGAGGACGCCCAGTGTTCATCGCCGAGTTGGCCTATGGCGGCGTGTTCACCCTGACCGGCGTGCCGGAGAACACGGTGGAGCCGGTGCTGCTGGTCGAGTGCCCGCGCCTGCTGTTCCCTTATGCCCGCAACATCCTGGCCGACGTGACGCGTGACGGCGGCTTCCCGCCCGTGCTGCTGCAGCCGATCGACTTCGTTTCGCTGTGGCAGAGCCGCCGCGCCCAGCCAGCCACGGCAACCGCTTGAGCTACGCGGCGCTGGCGCAGGCCGCCCGGGCCTGGTCCAGCGCCGAGCGCAGCGCGAACTCGTCGTAGGGCTTGCCCAGCCACACGATGCCCTCCCCCTCGGACCGGGCAGCGCCGGAAGCCACCACCACCGGGATGCCGGGCAGGCGCTCGCGCACCTGGCCCACCAGCGCCAGGCCGTCCATGTCCGGCAGGCCGAGGTCGCAGACCACCAGGTCGATGCCCTGGGCCAGCCGCGCCAGCGCCTCCGCGCCGCTCTCGGCCTCCAGCACGTCGTGGCCGAGGTCGGCGAGCATGCCGGCCGTGGTCATGCGGACCAGCATCTCGTCCTCCACCAGCAGCACGCGCAGCGCGTCGCGCGTGCGCGGCTTGCGTGCTTGGTCGATGGCCGTGCGCAGGTGCCGGGCCAGGTCCTCGGTCCTCCAAGGCTTGCTCAGCAGGCTGATGCCCGGGTCAAGCTCGCCATTGTGCACGATGGAGTTCTGCGTGTAGCCGGAGGTGAACAGCACCGCGAGGCCCGGCACCATGCGCTGCGCCCGCTCCGCCAGCCCGCGCGAGGACAGCGGCCCCGGCATCACCACGTCGGTGAACAGCACATCCGGCCGCGCCCCGCCCTCCAGCATGCGCAGCGCCGCCTCCGCATCCACGGCGGTCAGCACCGAGTAGCCGAGGCTCATCAGCGCGTCGCCCGCCACCTGCCGCACCCCGGGATCGTCCTCCACCAGCAGCACCAGCTCGCCCTGGCCGGGCGCCGTCGCGGCCGGCTCGGGCGAGGGCGCGCGCACGGGGGCGGCGGTGCGCGGAATGTAGAGCCGCGCCGTGGTGCCGCGGCCCGGCTCGCTGTAGAGCTGGAAATGCCCCTCGGACTGCTTGGCGAAGCCGAACACCATGGACAAGCCCAGCCCGGTGCCGCGCCCCTCGCCCTTGGTCGTGTAGAACGGCTCGGTGGCGCGGCGAAGCTGCTCCGGCGTCATGCCGATCCCGGTGTCGGTCACGGCGAACATCACGTACTGGCCCGGCGTCACCTCGGCCGCCCGCGCCGCATACTCCTCGTCGAGCGAGGCGTTCGCCACCTCGATCGTCAGCCGCCCCCTCCGTTCCCCGTCCGGCCCGGTCATCGCGTCGCGCGCATTCACCACGAGGTTCAGCAGCGCGTTCTCCAACTGGCCCGGGTCGGCGCGCACCGCCCACAGGCCGCCGCCCACCACCAGCTCCATCGCGATGGCCTCGCCCAGCGTGCGGCGCAGCATGTCCTCGATGCCCATGAGCACGCGGGCCGGGTCGAGCGGCTCGGGCGCCAGCGGCTGGCGGCGGGCGAAGGCGAGCAGGTGCCGGGTCGCCTGGGCGCCGCGGGCCGCGCCGGCGCGCGCCGCGTCCAGGCGCGCCTGCAGCCAAGCATTCTGCGCGTCGCGCTGCGCCAGGTGCTTCGACACCAGCTCCAGGTTGGTCGAGACGACCTGCAGCAGGTTGTTGAAGTCGTGGGCGACCCCGCCGGTCATCTGGCCCAGCACCTCCATCTTCTGCGCCTGCCGGGCGAGGCTCTCGGCCTGCACGCGGCGGGTGATGTCGGCCGCCGCGACCATTTGGCCGCCGTCGGGCATGGCGGTGCGCCAAACCTCCAGCCGGCGGCCGTCCTGCTGCGCTTCCGCGACGGCCGGCGTGTCGCCCGGACGGGGGTCGGACAGCAGCGGCGGCTCCAGGCGCTGCGCCGCCGCAAGGTCGGCCAGCTTCACGCCGGGGCGCACGGCATCAGGCGGCAGGCCGATCGTCCGGGCGAAGCGGCTGTTGCGGAGCACGAGGCGCTCCTCGGGATCGAACACCGCGACGCCGTCGCGGATGTGTTCCACCGCGGCCTCAAGCTGCGCGGCGGACAGCCGTTCCCGCCGCTGGGTTTCCAGCAGGCGCGCCCGGCCCAGCAGCAGGGCCAGCACCGCCAGGCCGAGCAGCAGGACCCCCAGCGCCGCCGCCGCCTGCGTGCCGAGGCTGGCGACGCGCTCGCGGGCCATCACCGATGCGACCTCGGCCGCGCGCTCGGCCTCCGCCCGGTCCACGATGCGCCGCACGGTCAGGCGGATGTCGTCCATCAGCGCCTTGCCGTCGTCGGTCAGCACCAGGTCGAGGGCCGCCTGGTGCTGGCCGGCGCGGGCCAGTCCCACGGTCCGCTCCAGCTCGGCCATCTTGCGCGGCACCAATTCACGGAGCGGCGCGGATTCGGCCCGCAGCCAAGGGGTGCCGCGGCCGAGTTCGTCCAGGCGGCCCAGCACCGAGGCGATGCGGGCAGCGGCCTGCTGGTAGGGTTCGAGGTAGTAGGCCCGGCCGGTCAGCAGGAATCCGCGCTGCCCGGTTTCGGCGTCCTGCACGGTTGACAGCACCTGCCGAACCGCGCCGGCCTGCATGCGCGCAAGCCCGCCGCGGTCGATCGCCGCCTGGATCGACCGGGCGCCCTCGCGCTCGGACAGCACGGCCGCGGCCAGCAGCAGCAACGTCGCCAGCAGCAGCAGGACGGCCTTCCCGCGCACCGAACGCCAGGGACTGAACGGTTTCAGGCCAGCCACAGCGGCTCCTTCAGCCGGACGACGAAAGCGGCGTGGCGGGCGAGCGCGTCCGGGCCGGGCTGCACCAGCACCGGCGAGCGCGGCCCGGCGGGCTGGTAGGCGATGGCCGGAAGCGCGTCGCCCGCATCCTCCGCCAGCAGCAGCCCGCGCTGGCGTCCGCCGGTCAGCTCGACATACACCTGGGCCAAGAGCCGGCAGTCCAGCAGGGCGTTGTGGCTGGTGCGCTCCGACAGGTCGATGTCGAAGCGGCGGCACAGCGCGTCCAGGCTGTTGGGCAGGCCGGGGAAGCGCGCCTTGGCGAGGACCAGCGTATCGACCATGCGCCCGCGGTCCAGGGCGGGGCGGCGCAGCCGGGCCAGCTCGGCATCCAGGAAGCCGAAGTCGAACGGCGCGTTGTGCGCGACCAGCGGATCGTCGCCGAGGAACGCCAGCAGCTCGTCGGCGACCTCGGCGAAGCGCGGCTTGCCCCGCAGATCGGCGCGGGTCAGGCCATGCACCCGGCTCGCCTCCGGGTCGATGTCGCGCTCCGGGTCGATGAAGCGGTGGAAGCTGCGCCCGGTCGGCAGGTCGCGCACCAGCTCCAGGCAGGCGACCTCGATCACTCGGTCGCCCGCCTGCGGGTCGAGGCCCGTGGTTTCCGTGTCGAACAGGACGGAACGGCTCAAGGCTGCAGCTCCCGTATCAGTCGTCTCAGGCGGCGAAGCGCGTGGTGGCGGGACAGTCCGGTCGAAATGATGACGTCGGCGCGGCGGCGTTTCTCGGCATCGGGCATCTGCCGTGATATGATGGTGTTGATCTGCGCATCCGTCATCTGCCGCCGTTTGCGCACCCGTGTGCGCTGCACGGAGCGGGGGGCGGAGGCCACCACCACCAGATCGACCCGCCGCTCGCCCCCGGTTTCCAGCAGCAGGGGCACGTCCAGCACCGCGAGCCGCCGTCCGGCCCGGCGGGCACGGGCCAGGAACGCCTGCTCCGCCGCGCGGACCATCGGGTGCAGGATGCGCTCCAGCGTCCGCATGGCCTCCGGGTCGGGCACGGCGACGGCGCGGAGCGCCGCGCGGTCCACGGCGCCGTCCCGCACCACGCCCGGGAACGCCTGGCTGATCGCCCGCACCGCCCGGCCGCCCCGCCCTTGCAGGGCGTGAACCGCCGCGTCCGCGTCGAACACCGGGACGCCGGCGCGCCGGAACGCCGCGGCGACGGTCGATTTGCCCATGCCGATGCCGCCGGTGAGGCCGATGATCCTCATGCGCCGGACGATTACAGGTCCGCAGCGATCAGTTCAAAGGTCGTTTGGTCCACCACGGGGGTTACTCCGAACCACGACGCGAAGCCGGCGACCGCCTGGTGCAGCAGCATGCCGAGGCCGCCCACCGTCCGCAGCCCGCGCGCTGCAGCATTGGCCAGCAGCGGCGTGACCGGCGGCACGTAAACGATGTCCGCCGCCACCAGCCCGGGCGGCGCATCGTCCAGCGGCATGTCAAGGGCGTCCTGCCCCGCCATGCCCAGCACCGTGGTGTTGACCAGCAACGCCTGACAGCCAAGCGCCGCGCCCCGCTCCGCCCAGGGCCGCACGCGGAGGCCCGGCAGCGCCGCCGCCAGCGCCGCCGCGCGGTCCGCCGAGCGGTTGGCGACCGTGACCGGGACATGG
>CAXUIQ010000358.1:0-4682 GCA_964250815.1 uncultured Acetobacteraceae bacterium | reverse complement strand
GCCGCCGGGCTCGGGGGCGGAGGTGGGGGAGCCGGACGCGTAACCGCACCCGGCCGCACGCGGGCGGGGGGGTCCGGCGCGCTACTGCAGCGTGAACGGGTTGGCGGCGGGCGGGCCGGAGTTGATGAACACGCTCTTGGCTTCCAGGTACTCGTAGATCGCGTCCGCGCCGTTCTCGCGCCCGATGCCGGACTCCTTCATGCCGCCGAACGGGGCGAGGTAGCTCACCACGCGGTAGGCGTTCACCCAGACCGTGCCGGCGCGCAGCCGCTTCGGCATGGACATCGCGCGGGCGAGCGACCGCGTCCAGATGCCCGCCGCCAGGCCGAACTCGGTGTCGTTCGCAATCGCCACGGCCTCGTCGTCGGTGTCGAACCTAAGAATCGACAGCACCGGGCCGAACACTTCCTCCCGCGCGATCCGCATGTCGTTGGTCACGCCGGTGAAGATCGTCGGCTCCACGAACCAGCCGGACCCGCACTCAGCGCGGCGCGCCCGCTCGCCGCCGAGCACGCAATGCGCCCCCTCGGCCTTGGCGATGCCGATGTAGTCCAGCACGCGGGCCAGTTGCGGCTCGGTCGCGACCGGGCCGATCTCGGTGTCCGGGGCGTTCGGGTCGCCCATGCGCGCCTGGCCCACGCGCGCCTTCAGGCGGTCCACCAACTCGTCGTGGACCGAGGAATGCACCAGGACCCGCGACCCGGCCATGCAGGTCTGGCCGCCGGCGGCGAAGATGCCGGCGATCACCCCGCTCGTTGCCGCATCGAGGTCGGCGTCCTCGAACACGATGTTGGGCGACTTGCCGCCCAGCTCCAGCGACACGCGCTTGAAGTGGCGCGCCGCCGCTTCCGAGATCTTGCGCCCGCCGACGTTGCCGCCGGTGAAGGCGATGCGGGCGACCAGGGGGTGCTCGACCAGCGCCGCGCCCGCGTCGTGGCCGAAGCCCGTCACCACGTTCACGACGCCCTTGGGGAAGCCGGCCCGCTCGAACAGCTCGGCCAGGCCGAGCATGGAGGCGGACGCGAACTCGGACGGCTTCACCACGACCGTGTTGCCCGCGGCCAAGGCGGGGGCAAGCTTCCAGACGGTCAGCAGCAGCGGCGAGTTCCATGGCGTGATGGCGCCCACCACGCCGAGCGGCTCGTAAGCCACGTAGTGGAACATGTTCTTCTTGTCGATCGGCGTGACCCGGCCCTCGATCTTGTCGGCCAGCCCGCCGTAGTACTGGAACCAGCGCGGCAGGTAGCGCATCTGCCCGAGCATCTCGACGCGCAGCTTGCCGTTGTCGCGCACCTCAAGGTCCGCGAGCCGCTCGGCATCGGCCGCGATCACGTCGGCGAGCCGATGCAGCAGCAGCCCGCGGTCGCTGGCGGTCATGCCCGCCCAAGGGCCGGCGCTGAACGCCGCATGGGCGGCTTGGACCGCGCGGTCCACGTCGCGGGCGTCGGCCCGCGGCAGGCTGGCCCAGACCTGGCCCGTGAACGGGTTCTTGGTCTCGAACGTTTGGCCGGACTCCGCGTCGCACCACGCGCCATCGACATACATCCGGAACCGCTCGATGGGCAGGGCCGAGGCGGCGCCGTGCCGCGATGCGGTGATGGCGGCGGCGTCGGCAGGCGGCATCGCGTCCTCCTTCCGGGTCAGATCGAGGAAACGCCGAGCTGGCGCAGCATCCCGAGGTTGTCGAACAAGGCCCAGTGCTCGGACAGCTTGCCGCCTTGGAGGTGGAACAGGTCCATCACCCCGACCTCGATGGGCTTGCCGGTAGCCGCGATGCCGGCCAGCTCGCCCCGGTGGGTGCCGCGGATGACCAGCCGCACCGTCACCTTGTCGCCCTCGGCCACCACGTCCTCCAGGTCGAGCTGCATGTCGGGGAACGCGGGCAGCAGGAAGTCGGCGAGGCGCTCGACCCCGTCCGGCCCGACGACCTCGAACGGCAGGCCGGGGTCGTGGCGCCGGAAGCCCGGCTCGATGTGGTCCCGGAACCAGGCCGTGTCCTTGGCCAGGAACGCCTTGAAGTAGTCGCGGACGGTCTGCTTGTTGGCTTCAAGCGGCATTCTCTGTTCTCTCCCCTTGTTCGCGGCCGGGCCGCCGGGTTCAGGCGGGCTGCGCCTCGAAGCCGGCCCGCGGGAAATGGATGTGGACGGCGCCGACGCGGTCGTTGCGGTGCATGACGACAAGCTCCCGGGCGTCCGCGGCCACGAGCGTGCCCCGGATCGGGTCCCGCCCGCGGTCGTCGGCCCGCACCACCACCTCCTGCCCGGCGCGCAGGCCGGACGGGTCGCCGTCCGCCGGGATGCCGGGGTCCCGCGGCTCCGACGCCCGGGCGATGTCGAGCGCCTCGTCTGCCGGCATCTCCCGGCGCGTGCCGTGGCCCAGGGCGGCGACGCGCTCCATCCAGGCAAGCAAAGCTGGCTCAAGGGCCAGCATCGCCTCGCCTTCGGCGCCGCCGTTCTTCCGGGTGAACCAGAGCATGTGATACGCGGAAAGGTCCGCGGCCGAGGGCGCGTCGCCCAGCAGGAACGGGCGCCCGCCACGGAGCATCAGGCCGAGCCAGGCCACGCTCGCGTGCACGCGCTGGAGGTTGAGCGGCCGGTCGCGCAAGGAGGCCTCCTTGCTGAAGTCGTGGTTCATGAAGGACTTGCGCTCCTCGATGAACTCGCGCGGCAACTGGTCGCCGATGACGCTGGTGGCCAACGACGCGGCCGGCACGAAGATCGTCCGTTCGATCCAGTAGCTCACCGCGTGGGAGACGCCCTCCGTCCCGCCCGGATACAGGCTCGGCTCCGGGCGCAGCCGCTCGATCTCCTGCAGGATCAGCAGGGTGTCGCAGAACACGTCGGCCCCCACCTGCATCACCGGCGCGCGGCGGTAGCCGCCCGTGAGCGGCATCAGGTTTGGCTTGGGCAGGGCGACCGGCACGTCCACCGCGTGCCATTCCATCCCTTTCAGGCCAAAGGCCAGGCGCACCTTCTCGCTGAACGGCGAGAAGTCGTACTGGTGCAGGATCACGGGCTGCGTCATGGCGTCCCCTTTCAGGCCAGGCTGGGTCAGGCCAGGCAGGCGTTGAAGATCTGCTCGGCCTGCGCCACCGTCATCTTGCGGGCGGCGGGGCTGGCGATCACCGTGCGGTCGCCCACCGCGGCCGGGCCGCCCGCGACCTCCTCCGAGAACCCGGCATACAGGCCCGGCACCGCGCGCTCCGCCATCTCGCGCACGCGCTGCCGCGGAAGCTGCCCGGGCGTGAAGCGGTCGGCGAAGCCGATGTCGGCATAAAGCGCCCGGATGGCGGCGGCGCAGGCGGCGATGGCCTCGGCGCGCGACAGCCCGGCCGCGTCCACCTCCAGCGCCTCGGCGAGCGGGCGCACCTTGTCCGGCAGCACCGAAAGGTTGAACGCGGTCACGTCCGGCAGCAGCACGCCGACGCCGACCGGGTGCGGCAGGTCGAGATGGCCCTCCAGCGGCAGCGACAGCGCGTGGGCGTGGCCGAGCCGGGCATTGCCGCAGGCGACGTTGGCCATGCAGGAGGCGACCAGGTTCTCCTCCCGGGCGCGCCCGTCGTCCGAATTGATCGAGGCCCGCATGGAACGGAACTGCAAGCGCGCGGCGGCAAGCGCCACCGCGTCGGTCAGCGGCGAGGCGATGCCGCTGAGATACGCCTCGACCGCGTGGGTGAGCGCGTCCACGGCGGGCAGGACGGCGACGTGCATGGGGAGCGAGCCGAGCGTCGCCGGGTCGAGGATCGCGGCGTCGGGAAAGGAGAGCGGCCCGCCGCCGAGCAGCTTCAGGTGGCGCTCCTCGTCCTTGACGATGGTCCACTGCGACACTTCCGAGCCTGACCCGGCCGTGGTCGGCACCATGATCATCGGCAGCGCCTTGCGGTCGAACCGGCCGACGCCCGTGCAGTCCCGCATGGGCTTGTCGTTGGTCGCCACGATGGCGACGCCCTTGCCGGTACACATCACTGAGCCGCCGCCGATGCACACCACGCCGTCGATGCCCTCGCGGCGCACGCGCCCGCCCTGCTCGTCGATGTGGGAGCACCGGGCGTCGATGCCGCACTCGTCGAAGCGCGCGGCGCTGATGCCCGCCTCCGCAAGCGCCGCCAGCGCGTCGGCATGGAAGGGTTGGGCGGAGATCACCGGGTCGGACACGACCAGGACCTTGGTCATCCCGAGCTGCCGGGCCAGGTCGCCCACGGTCGCGAGCGAGCCGGCGCCGGACACGATGCGCGTCGGCATGTAGAAGGTCGTGACCATTGTTTCCTCCCCCGTGAGCGGCCATGCGGCCTTCTCGGTCTGCGCGGCTTGGCGACCGGCCGTGGCCTGGAAGGTGGCGCTTCCAGCCCTGGCTCGCCGCACGGCGCAGCATCCCGCATTGAACGCCGCCGCGCAAGCCACCCCGGGCGGCGGTTCCGGCATCGAGCCGGTCCGAGGCTGGCGCGCCGCCGTGCCATCGCAAGGCAAGCAAGGTCACGCCCGCGGGTGCGCTTGATCGTGCGGTCACAAGTCGCAGAAACGGTCAGGATCGGGACAATGCCGTTGGACCGGCCGCCCGACATCCTGGGGAGCAGGGCCGGCCAGCGGTTCGGCACGGTGCCTGATTCGCCGGGCTTGATGCGCCAGGGTTGATGCGCCAGGGTTGATGCGCCAGGGTTGATGCGCCAGGGTTGATGCGCCAGG
>CAXUIQ010000357.1:4243-4712 GCA_964250815.1 uncultured Acetobacteraceae bacterium | reverse complement strand
GACAGCGCAAGCACATGGTCCGCCCGCAAGCCCCAGGGCACACGGCGCGCGGTGCCGTTCAGGACATGCCCATCGCCGCTCCGGGCGACCACGAGGCGGTCGGCGGCATTGGCGGGCGCCAGCGTCAGCACCCCCTCTGCCATTCCGCCCCCGGCCTCCGCCCACAGCGCGCCCGCGACCATCGTCTCGGCCAAGGGCAGCGGCACGGCGTGGTAGGCGGAACGGCGGATCAGTTGCATCACCTCCGCAGGGCCGAACCCCACACCCCCGGCGGCGGCGGGGACCAGGGCAATCGGCAGGCCCGCATCCTCCACGGCCGACCAAAGCGCGGCGGGCCAGGCGCCCCCGTCGGCCTCGGCCCGCACGGCGTGGGTGGCATGGGCGGCGCACAGGCGGTCCGCCTGGTCGCGCAGGATGGCCGCCCGGCCGTCCGCCGGCCGCCGGTCGATCACCCCGTACGGGCAGCCCG
>CAXUIQ010000357.1:0-4233 GCA_964250815.1 uncultured Acetobacteraceae bacterium | reverse complement strand
GGGGGGGGCCCGGGGCGGCCACCCGGCGGCCCGCCGGGGCGCGCCGGAGGCCCGACCGGCCGGCCGCCGGGGCCGCCCCGCCCCCCGCCGCGTCCGCCTGGCCCATCACCGCAGCCCCAGGCCGCGGGCGATCATGCCGCGCAGGATCTCGGGCGTACCGCCCCGGATCGTGAAGGACGGCGCGCGCAGCAGCACGTCGGCCATCGCCTCGTTGAACCCGTCCTCCTCGTCGTCGAGCGACGGCTCGGCCGGGACCAGGCGGCGCGCGACCTCCGGCACCTCCCGCTCGAACGCGGTGCCGACATCCTTCACCAGGGCCGCCTCCGTGACCGGGCTTTCGCCGCGCTCCACCAGCCCGGCGATGGAGGCGGACATCCGGCGCAGCGCCGCGACGTGCGCGACCAGGCGGCCGATCTCCGTCGATTGGCGCACGTCCGGCCGCACGCCCACGCGGTCGATCAGCGCCGCCAGCAGGCGGAAGTCGGACAGGAACCGGTCGGGGCCGCCGCGCTCAAGCGCCAGCTCCTGCGTCACCATGGACCACCCCGCGCCTTCCGCGCCCACCATCATGTCGTCCGCGACGATGTAATTCTGGAAGAACACCTGGTTGAACTCGTGTTCCCCGGCGATGTTGCGGATGGGCCGGGTGGTGACCCCGTCCGCCGCCATGTCGATCACGAACTGCGACAGCCCGGCATGGCGGTCCCCACCGGGCGGCGCGGTGCGGACAAGGGCGATCAGGTAGTCGGCGCGGTGCGCGTTGGAGGTCCAGATCTTGCTGCCGTTGATGCACCAGCCGCCCTGCACCTTCTCCGCCCCGGTGCGCACGGCGGCGAGGTCCGAGCCGGACTCCGGCTCGCTCATGCCGATGCCGAAGTAGCACTCGCCGGCGGCGATCCTCGGCAGGATCGTCTGCCGCGCCCGCTCGCTGCCGTGCTTGAGGATTTGCGGGCCGGATTGGCGTTCGGCGATCCAGTGCGCGCCGCCGGGCGCGCCGGCGGCCAGCATCTCCTCCGCCACCACGAAGCGTTCCAGGTTCGACCGTTCCTGCCCGCCGTACCGCTTGGGCCAGGTGAGGCCGATCAGCCCGGCCGCGCCGGCCCGGCGGCTGAACGCGGGATCGAAGGTGGACCACGAGCAGCGGTGCGGGCGGAAGCCGCCCTGGGCGCGCTCCCCTTCCAGGAACGCCCGCACGCGCCCCCGCATGGCCTCGGCCTCGGGCGAGAGCTTGAGCGCGTCGAACCGGAATGCTTGCATGGGGACTGGCCCTCCCTGGCCCCGGGCCGCGTTCGCCGCGCCCCAAATCATAGTGCGGGCGATTGCCCTGCGCGCGGCGCCCCGCAATCGCCGTGGGCCTGCTCCCGCGCATTCATGGCATATGCGGCGGCGCTTCGCTTGCCATCGGATACCGCACGCTGCGACAGTGCCGTCAAGCGCTTCGGCGGCAAGGCCGGGCACGGGGGAGGTCGAACGCATGGCCGAGGGGTCCGGCGCCGTGTTGCAGCGGCGCATAGTCCTGCATCTCACCGGATCGCCGGCGTGGCCGTCGCATGGCGGCCCGCGCCCTTCGTCCTGCCCAGCCTGGCGCCCTGGCTGCCGGGGCGGGCGGCAGTGACCCCCTGACCTGGAGCGCCGATGCATCCGCCGCCAGCCGACGTCGAAACCGAGGTCTTCGCCCGGCTTCCCGACCGCTACCGCCGCGATGGCGCCGGCAACGACTGGGTGCGCGCGAACCGGCACGGCGGCACCGCCGACAGCTTCCTCGAAGGCCCCTGCTTCGACCGCGACGGCCGGCTGTACGTGGTCGATATTCCCTATGGCCGCATCTTCCGCGTGTCCCCGGCCGGCGAGTTCGAGGCCGTTGCCGAGTACGACGGGGAGCCAAACGGTTTGAAGGTCGCGCCGGACGGACGCATCTTCATCGCCGACTACCGCCACGGCCTCATGACCCTCGACCCCGGGACCGGCGCCGTGCGGCCCGTGCTGGGCCGCCGCTGGTCCGAGCGGTTCAAGGGGGTCAACGACCTGGCCTTCGCCGCCAACGGCGACCTGCTGTTCACCGACCAGGGGCAGACCGGCCTGCACGACCCCACCGGCCGGGTGTACCGGCTCCGCCCGGACGGCCGGCTCGACCTGCTGCTGGGCACGGCGCCGAGTCCCAACGGCATCGTGCTCAACGCCAGCGGGTCGGTCATCTACGTCGCGATGACCCGCGCCAACGCGGTCTGGCGCTTGCCGGTCATGCCGGACGGCAGCGTGTCCAAGGTCGGGCTGTTCGTGCAGTTGTCCGGCGGGCTGGCCGGACCCGACGGCCTGGCGATGGACGAGGAGGACGGCCTTGCGGTCGCCCATGCCGGGGCGGGCTGCGTGTGGCTGTTCAGCCGGCTGGGGGAGCCGCTGTTCCGCATCCGCTCCTGCGCGGGCCTGATGACCACCAACATCGCCTATGGCGGGGCCGGCCGGCGGTTCCTGTTCATCACGGAATCGGAGACGGGCACGATCCTGCGGGCGCGCCTGCCGGTCGCCGGGCGCGCGTTGCTGCCGGGGCCTGCCCGGTGAGCGCGGTGCCGGCCGTGCCGCCGGGCAGCCCGTTGCGGGCGCTGCTGTCGCCCGCCTCCATCGCCGTGGTCGGCGCGTCCGCGGACCGGACGAAGATCCGAGGGACCCTGTTCCACCAGATCGTGGCCGCCGGGTTCGCCGGCCCGTTGTACCCGATCACGTCGAGCGCCTTGGAGATCGCCGGCCATCGCTGCTTTCCCAAGGTCTCGGCCGTGGGCGCGCCGATCGACCTGGCGATCATCGCCATCCCGACCGAGAGGGTCATGGCCGTGCTGGAGGAATGCGCGGCGGCAGGCGTGTGCGCCGCCCTTGTGCTGACCTCCGGCTTCGCCGAGCAGGGCGGCGAGCAGGCGGCGCTGCAGGACCGCATGTCGCACTTGGCGCAGAACAGCGGGATGCGGATTTGCGGCCCCAACTCGGTGGGGTTCTTCAACGCCGTGGACCGCGTGGCCGCGACGTTCAGCCCGGCGGTCGGCAAGGGCCAGGCCCGCGCGCCCAAGCTGGCGGGGGAGCGCCGGGTGGGCGTGATCTCGCAGAGCGGCGGGATGGGATTCACCTTCTACGACTACGGCAGCCCGCTCGGCCTCCCTTTCAGTTGCCTGGTCAACACCGGCAACGAGGCGGACGTCACTGCCAGCGACCTGCTGCTCCACATGGCGCAGGACCCGGCCACCCATGTGGTCCTGATGTTCCTCGAAGGCCTGCGCGACCCGGCGCGCTTCATCGAAGCCGCGGAGGCGGCCGCGGACGCCCGCAAGCCGGTCGTGGTGTGCAAGGTCGGCCGGTCCAAGGCCGCCGCCCGGGCGGCGCAGTCGCACACCGCCAACATGACCGGCTGGGACGCGGCCTACGACGCCGTGTTCCGCCGCTACGGCATGACCGTCGCGCACGACCCGGAGGAGATGACGGCCATCGCCGCCGCGTTCGCGACGTGCCCGCCGGCCGCCGGCCGCCGCGTCGGCGTCGTCACCGTGTCCGGCGGCGGCGGCGCGCTGGCAAGCGACGCCCTGGCCGCCGAGGGCTTCATTGTCCCGGAGCTGAGCGTGGCGCTGCAACGGGAGGTCGCCGCGCTGATCCCGTCCCTCGGCTCCGCGGCCAACCCGGTCGATGCGACCGCGTCCGGCGCGTTCGACGGGGGATTGGAGAACACGGTGGAGCGGCTCGTGCAGTCCGACGAGGTGGATGCCGTGCTCATGGTGACCTCGCTCGCCAACGAGGAGCGGGTCGGCCTCGGCGTGGAAGGGCTGCGTCGGATCGTGCAGCGCCAAAGCAAGCCGGTGCTGTGCTACTCCTACACCCGCCCGTCCGCCCTGGCCTGCGCCACGCTGGCCGAGGCCGGCATGGGGGTGAACATGCACCTGACCTGGACCGTCCGGGCGCTCCGCGCCTTGGCCGAGCGCGGGCGCTTCGACAGCCGGCCGCGGGCGGCGCCGCGCCGCCTGGCCCCCGCGCCCCTCGGGGCCGGCGCGGGGCGGCCGCGCCGCGGCGCGGCACCTCGCCACGTCCCTCGACCGCTACCCCGAGGCGCGCCTCGGCCTCCTCCTGAGCGCCGACCCCGAGGTGCGGCCGTTAGGCGACCGCCTGCTGGCCGCGCCGTGGTGGGCGTTCGTCTGAGCCGGGCCTGCGACGTCGCCGGCGCCGTGCGGCGCGGTATGATGCAGGTGCATCTATCTC
>CAXUIQ010000356.1:0-4714 GCA_964250815.1 uncultured Acetobacteraceae bacterium | reverse complement strand
GTGCAGGACAGCTCGGCCTCCCCTAGCCCGGCGCAGACCCGGCAGCCGGCCCGCCCGTGTGCGCCGCGGAACCGGGTGGGCTGCCCGGCCGCGCCGACCCAGCGCTCCCCAGTGATCGGCTGGTCGATCACGCCCAGGACCGGCGTCGGGCCGTCCAGCAGCGCGACCAGCGTGCCGAAGACCGGGCGCCCGGTGATGAAGGCGCGGGTGCCGTCGATCGGGTCCAAGACCCAGCGCAGCCGCGCGTCCGGGCGGTCCAGGCCGAACTCCTCGCCCAGGATGCCGTGCCCGGGGAACCGCTGCGACAGCACCGCCCGCATGGCAAGCTCCGCCGTGCGGTCGGCCACCGTGACGGGGCTTGCGTCCCCTTTCAGGTCGGCGCCGATCCCCGCGCGAAAGAACGGGCGGACCGCCGCCGCGGCGACATCGGCCGCCGCCTCCGCCGCGGCGACCAGTTCCTGCATCGCGGCGGCTACTGGCTCTTGCCGTTCGTCCCCTGGCTGGTCGGGCCGCCGGTGGGTCCCTGCGGCTTGGTCACACCGTTCTCGGTGGCGGCGGGCGCGGTCGGGGCGACCTCGCGGGCGTTGGGTGCCTGCTCGGCCTGGTTCTGCACGGCTTGCGACTGGTTCTGCGACGTGGAAGGCTGGGTCAACTGCTGGGTCTGCGCGAAGGCCGGTGCTGTGGCGAGCAGCGCGAGGGTGACGGTGGCGATGGTCAGGGCACGACGCATGGGCTGGTTCTCCATCAGGCCGGGCGTTGCGCCGGCGGAATTGCCTACCTAATGTGCGCCGCAAGCTATGCAAACCCTCCCTGATCCCCGCGCCGCCGCGTGAACCCGATCATCGTCATTCCCTCCCGCATGGCGTCCTTCCGCCTGCCCGGCAAGCCGCTGGCGCTCATCGCGGGAAAACCCATGGTCCTGCACGTGCTCGACCGCGCACGGGAAGCCGACACCGGCCCGGTCGCCGTCGCCTGCGCCGATGCGGAGATCGCGGACGCCGTGCGGGCTGCGGGCGGCACCGCCGTGCTGACCGACCCGGCGCTGCCGTCCGGGTCCGACCGTGTCCATGCGGCGCTGGCGGCGCTCGACCCAGGAGGCGCGCACGACGTGGTGGTGAACCTGCAAGGCGATTTCCCTACGCTGCCGCCGGGCCAGCTCCGTGCGGTGGCCGCCCCGCTGTCCGACCCGGCGTTCGACATCGCGACCCTGGTGACGCCGGTCCTCTCGCCCGAGGAAGCGGCGGCGCCCCAGGTGGTCAAGGCCGCCTGCGCCTTCGCGGACGGGCAGACGGTCGCCGCGGCGCTCTACTTCTCCCGCGCCGCCATTCCCGCAGGCGACGGGCCGTTTTGGCACCACATCGGCATCTACGCCTTCCGCCGCGCGGCCCTGGCCCGCTTCGTGTCCCTGCCGGAAAGCCCGCTGGAGCGGCGGGAAAAGCTTGAGCAGTTGCGGGCGCTGGAGGCCGGAATGCGAATCGCCTGCACGCGGGTGGAGCACGGGGCATTCGGCGTCGATACCCCGGCCGACCTCCTCCGCGCCCGCGCCATCCTGGAGGCTCCATGACCCAAATCGCGTTCCAAGGCCTGCCTGGCGCCTATTCCGACCTTGCCTGCCGCAGCGCCTACCCCGAGCTGACCCCGCTGCCGTGCCACAGCTTCGAGCACGCCATGGACGCGGTGCGCGACGGCACCGCGGCGCTGGCGATGCTGCCATGCGAGAACAGCCTCGCCGGCCGCGTGCCCGACATCCACTCCCTGCTGCCCGGCAGCGGCCTGTCGATCATCGGCGAGCACTTCCAGCGCGTCGAGCACTGCCTGCTGGGCGTGCCCGGCGCAAGGATCGAGGACATACGCCGCGTCCACTCGCACTCCGTAGCGCTGGGCCAGGTGCGGGCGATCCTGCGCGAACTGGACGCGGACGCGGTGGTGGAGGCGGACACCGCCGGGTCGGCCAAGCTGGTGGCGGAATGGGGCCGGCGCGAGGACGCGGCCATCGCGTCCAAGCTGGCAGCCGAGACCTACGGCCTCCAGGTGCTGCGCTCCAACGTGGAGGACGCCCCCAACAACACGACGCGGTTCTACGTCATGGCGCGGGAGCCGCACGCGCTGTCGCCGGACCGGACCGACCTGATGACCACGTTCGTGTTCCGCGTCCGCAACGTGCCGGCGGCGCTCTACAAGGCGTTGGGCGGGTTCGCCACCAACGGCGTCAACATGACGCGGCTGGAAAGCTACATGCTGCACGGCGAGTTCACCGCGACGCAGTTCCTGTCCGACGTGGACGGCCATCCGGAGCAGCCGGCCTTGGCAGAGGCGCTGGAAGAACTCGGCTTCTTCACGGCGGAGACCCGCATCCTGGGCGTCTATCCGCGTTCGGCGTTCCGGATGCGGCGGAGCGGGGTCTAGGCCCGGCGCAGCTTCTTGAAGACTGCCCTGATGAGGTCCCGGCCTGGAAAAACATCGGCGCCGCTCGCCTGCGTGTAGGACACGGCGCCGTGCGGCTTCGCTCCGGCCCCGTTCTTGGGCGACAGCGTCACGACCTGCGGGACCGACGCCTTCCTCAACGCCGCCGGACGCCACGATGGGCTGAGCGCAATATCGGGCTTGGACAGGCTCATGGGATCATCCTCGGAAAATAGCCCACCTTATCCGCCATGAAGATGATGGTGGTCGCTCCCAGCGCCCAAATCAAGCTCCGAACCAGGTGCGACGACGCGAAAGCCCTGAAGCGGTAGCGTCGCCTGTTCAATTCCCGGTTGACCGGCGTCACCGCCATGTAGGAATCGAGCAGGAACTGCCGCACGTCGCCGGCCAGCCTCCGGTCCCTTTGCGGCCCGGACAGGGTCATTTCGCCATACCATTCCCGCAATGCGCCGACCCGCGCGCGCAGCGCCGCTTCCGGCCCCACCCGCTGGTAGTCGCGGCGCGAGATCGCCCGCGCGAGGAAGACCAGCACCAGCACCGAGTCGATCACCGCCAGCGCAAGCAGGCCGCACGCGGCCCAGAATGCGAGGAGGCCGGCATCCTGCGCGATGTCCGGCAGCTTCGGCAACCGCCCGGCGGCATAGGCCAGGACGGCGACCACGATGCCCAGCGCCGTGCCGAAGAACGGCAGCGCGCGGTGGACGTCCTCTTCCGCCCCGACCTCCTGGCGGTAGAACTCGGCGAACGTGGCGAGCAGCAAGGCCGCCGTCTCCGGCGCGTCCGAGATCTGCGAGGCCGCGTCCGGCGGCGGCGCCTGGTCGGACATCCCGGACCGCCTTATGCCTCGAAGACGATGTCCTGCGCGCCCTCCCAAAGCGTCTTCCGGCCGAGCGTCGCCAAGTCCTGCACCCCTTCGGTGATCGTGAGGAAGTGGTTGCCCGCGAGCTGCCCGGCCTTGCTGGCGAAGCAGCAGGCGCCGTAGCCCAGCAGGATTTCGGTCTCGCTGACGCCGCCGGGGTGCAGCAGGACCTGGCCCGGCGCCGGGTAGGAAGTGGCGTTCTCGTACGGCAGCCCGGTGTCGAAGTCGCCGAGCGGTATCCAACAGGCTTCCCCGCTCCAGCGCACGTGGATGATGCGCTGGCGGTAGGGCAGCAGGGCGCGGAACCGGGCGCAGGTCTGCGGGGCGGCCGTGTCCTCGAACCGGGCGGCAAAGGCGAAGCCGCCCGAGGAAATGCGTATGGTGTCCAGGATGCGTCCTCCGGTCAGGTGCCGATCGTCAGGTGCCAGTCAGGTGATGGGCTTCTGCCGCTCGACCCCGCCCGGCGGCGCCAGGCCGCGGCTGCGCAGGCAGGCCAGCCGCGCCTGCTGCTTGGCCGCCTTCAGCTCGTCCTGGCTCATCATCTGGACATACGGGTTGCCGAGGCCCTTGATGATCAGCAGCTTGACGGCAGGATCGTTGTCCGCCGCCGCGTCGCAGGCCCGTTCCACGGGAGGTTCCGCCGATGCGCAGGCCGCAAGCAGCGCCAGGAGGGCCAGGCACGCCCCCCGGCTCATCCGTGCGCCACCCAGTCCTCGATCAAGCGCCGGGCGATGCTGTCATGGGGCGGCACGGTGAAGCCGTGGGCGCCGGGGTCGCGCAGCTCGGCGCGGGAGAACCATCGGGCGTCGCGCAGCTCGTTGGGGTCGATGGCGATCTCCTCCGTCAGCCCCTCCGCGTAGAAGCCGAGCATGATGTTGGCCGGGAACGGCCAGGGCTGGCTGCTGTGGTAGCGCACCTGGCCCACGCGGATGCCGCTTTCCTCGAACACCTCCCGCGCCACCGCTTCCTCCAGGCTCTCGCCCGGCTCCACGAAGCCGGCCAGCGTCGAGTACATCGTGACCTTCGGGAAGCGCGTCGAATGGCCCAGCAGCGCGCGGTCGCCGCGGTGGACCAGCATGATGACGGCCGGATCGGTGCGGGGGAAGTGCTGCGCCTGGCACTGGGTGCAGGCCATCGCGTGCCCGGCGTTGCGCGCCTCGCACCGCCCGCCGCACACGCCGCAGAAGCCGTGCCGGGTGCGCCAGTGCATCAGGCCGCGGGCATGTCCCAGGATGGCAGCCTCCTGCGGCGGGAGGCCGGGTCCGGCCCGCCGCAGGTCCTCGAACCGCGCCCCCCCGGGGGGCAGCGCCGCCCCGTCCGGCAGCAGCGTGCCCGGGTCGTCCACGGCGCTGACGTCCACCGCGAACACCGCGGCGCCGTCCTGCACGCCGAGGAACGCGGGCACGCACCCGCCGTCGAGCGGGGCGCAGA
>CAXUIQ010000355.1:0-4716 GCA_964250815.1 uncultured Acetobacteraceae bacterium | reverse complement strand
AGTGGCACTACCAGCACACGCCGAACGACCCCTTCGACTACGACAGCGTCTCGGAAAAGGTGCTGGTGGACACGGAGGTGAACGGGCGGCCGAAGAAGCTCACGGTCACCGCGGACCGCAACGGGTTCGCCTACGCCCTGGACCGCGACACCGGCGAGTTCGTCTGGGGCACGCCCTTCGTCAAGCGCGTGACCTGGACCAAGGGACTGAACCCGGAAACCGGCAAGCCCGTCGAGTACGACCCGAACCTGCCGGTGCAGAAGTACAACCCCGCGGTGACGCCCTCCCGCGACAACAAGGTGGCGCAGATCTGCCCGGGCAACATGGGCGGCAAGAACTGGCCGCCCACCGCCTACCATCCGCAGGCCGAGCTTTGGTACATCCCGGTCATCGAAAGCTGCAACACGATCACGGTCGAGGAAACCAAGCCGGACTCGTTCAAGCCGCGCGAGTTCTTCACCGGCGGCGGCCCGAGCATCCACGAGCGCATCCCCGGCAGCGTCACCGCGATCGACGTCAAGACGGGCAAGGTCGTCGGCAAGGCCGACACGACCTACCCGATGCTGGGCGGGCTGCTGGCGACGCCCGACCTCGTCTTCGCCGGCTCGCCGGACGGCGAGATGATGGCGCTCGACGCCAGGTCGCTGAAGAAGCTCTGGTCGTTCAACACCGGCGCCGGCATCACCGCCCCGCCGATGACCTTCACCGCGGACGGCAAGCAGTACGTCGCCGTCCTGGTCGGCATCGGCGGCGCGTGGGACAAGTGGAACATCGCGGCGACGCCGGAGCTGAAGAGGATCGCGCCCAGTTCGATGCTCTACGTCTTCGCGCTCTGACCCGAGCCCCTGCCACGCCCGGGTCCCGCGCACGACGGCGCGGGACCCGCAATCCTGCTATGGAGAAAGGGATGACGAGATGACCAAGATCGCGCTGCTCGGCGCAGGCGGCAAGATGGGCGTGCGCCTCGCCACCAACCTCGGAGGCTCGCGCTTCGAGGTGGACCACGTTGAAGTGTCCGAGCAAGGGCGCGGGCGCTTGAAGGCGGCGACCGGCGCCGAGTGCGTGGAGCAGGACCTCGCCCTCGCCGGGGCCGACGTGGTGGTGCTGGCAGTGCCCGACCGGCTGATCGGCGAGGTCGCCCACGGCATCATCGGCAAGGTGCGGCCGGGGACGGCGCTGGTCGTGCTGGACGCCGCAGCGCCCCACGCGGGCGAGCTGCCGCGGCGGGAGGACGTCACCTACTTCGTCACCCACCCCTGCCACCCGCCGATCTTCAACGACGAGACGACCGAGGAAGCCAAGCAGGACTTCTTCGGCGGGATCACGGCCAAGCAGCACATCGTCTGCGCCCTGATGCAGGGGCCGGAGGAGCACTACGCGCTGTGCGAGGAGGTGGCGCGCACCATCTACGAGCCGGTGATGCGGGCGCACCGCTGCACGGTCGAGCAGATCGCCATCCTGGAGCCGGCGCTGTCGGAAACCGTGGCGATCACGATGTGCCTGGCGCTGCGCGAGGCCGCCGACGAGGCGGCGCGGCGCGGGGTGCCGCATCAGGCGGCCATCGACTTCGCGTTGGGGCACATCAACATCGGCCTCGCCATCGCCTTCGGCATCTTCCCCGAAGGACGCTTCTCCGACGGCGCGCTGCGGGCGATCGAGTTGGCCAAGCCGCAGATCTTCCGGGAAGGCTGGCTCGACCGGGTCTTCGCACCCGAGGCCGTGCTGCAATCGGTCCGGGACATCTGCGCCCCCCCGAAGGCGGCATGAGGACCGCCCGATCAGGCCAGCCGGCAAAGGGGAGCGCCCCGCTATGGCGCCAGCTTGCGCACGGCTTCCTGGACCGCCATCCCGGCCGAAGCGCCCCGCGCCGCCGCGGCCGCGTTCACGCGCGACAGCAGGCCGTGCGCCCACATGTCGGCGGCGTCCCCGATCCGTCCGCTCTCGTGGCCCACGGCGCAGGCCGGCACGCCCTGCGCGTCGAGCATCGCAAGCCCGGCGACGCCGGCCTCGTCCTTGCCGATCCCGGCGTCGTTGAAGAACACGGCCGTGAGCGGCACCGCGAGCGCAAACTCCCCGGAGCTTTGCCCCCCGTGGGACGCGGACACGACGATGGCGCCCGCGTCCGCCGCCTCCACCTTGGTGATCGAGTCCATCAGGATGACAGGGCGGTCGCCGGCGTGCGTGACGGTTTGCTTGAGCATTGCTTCCTCCCTCCGGGCCGGCCCGCTGCGGCGGCCGGTTCCACGCCCTACATCACCGCTTCCGACGTCCGGGCGTCAAGCCAGGGGCCGGGCCGGGCACGGGGGGCCGGACCGTGAGGGACCCGGTTCGGATCGAGGCCGACTACCTGATCGAGACCGCCCACGACCCCCGCGCGGCGGCGGAGGCCATCGCCGGGGAGCAGTCGAGCGGCACGTTCGTGCCGGTCCCGGGGGAAACGCCGGAGCTGAAGGCGCGGGCGGCGGCGCGCATCGAGGCGCTTGAGGTCGTGGGCGAGGTGCCGCGCCCCTCGCTGCCGGGAGCGCGGCCGCCCGACGCAGAGGCCGGGATCGTCTGGCGCCAAGCCCGCGCCACCCTGTCCTGGCCGCTCGACAACCTCGGCCCCTCGCTGCCCAACCTCCTGGCGACGGTCGCCGGCAACCTGTTCGAGCTGGGCCAGCTTTCGGGCCTGCGCCTGCTCGACATCCGCCTGCCCGCGGCCTTCGCCGACGCCTACGGCGGCCCGCGCTTCGGGATCGCCGGCACGCGGCGCCTCGCGGGCGTCGAGGGGCGGCCGTTGATCGGCACCATCATCAAGCCGAGCGTCGGCCTCGGGCCGGAGGAAACGGCGTCGCTGACCCGGGTGCTGTGCGAGGCTGGGATCGACTTCATCAAGGACGACGAGCTGCAGGCCGACGGCCCCGCCTGCCCGTTCGAGGCCCGCGCAAAGGCGGTGCTGCGGGTCGTCAACGCCCACGCGGACCGCACCGGCAAGAAGGTGATGTACGCGCTGAACATCACCGGCGAGCTTGACGAGATGCGCCGCCGCCACGACCTCGTGCTCGCCCTGGGCGGCACCTGCGTGATGGCCGGGCTGAACTCGGTCGGCCTGGTCGGCGCCATCGAGCTTGGGCGCTTCGCCCAGGTGCCGATCCATGCCCACCGCAACGGCTGGGGCGCCCTGTCCCGGCACCCGGCGCTCGGGTGGTCGTATGTCGCTTGGCAGAAGATCTGGCGGCTGGCCGGCGTCGATCACATGCACGTCAACGGCCTCGCCAACAAGTTCGCGGAGGACGACGCCAGCGTGATCGCCTCCGCGCGGGCCTGCCTGACCCCGATGTTCGAGAGCAAGCCGTGCCTGGTGATGCCGGTCTTCTCCTCCGGCCAGTCGGCCAGGCAGGCGCCCGGCACCTTTGCGGCGCTGCGCTCCACTGACCTGATCTTCGCCGCCGGCGGCGGGATCGTGGCCCACCCGGACGGGCCGGCGGCGGGGGTCGAAGCTTTGCGCGAAGCCTGGGACGCCGCGATCAGCGGCATCCCGCTGGCGGAGCACGCCCGGGCGCACCCCGCGCTCGCGCGGGCGTTGGGCGGGGGCAGCGCGCCGTGACCGCGAACGCCCGCCCGCTCCCGGACGGCCTCCTGCTGGCCTTCTACGGGGACGACTTCACCGGCTCCTCGGCGGCGATGGAGGTCACGGCCTTTGCCGGGCTGCCGACGGTGCTGTTCCTCCATACGCCGACGCCGGAGCAGCTCGCCCGCTTCGCCGGGTACCGCGCCATCGGCATCGCCGGCGTGGCCCGGTCCCAGGACCCGGCTTGGATGGACCGGCACCTGCCGCCGGTGTTCGAGACCCTGCGCGGGCTGGGCGCCCCGGTCGCGCAGTACAAGGTCTGCTCCACCTTCGACTCGGCGCCGCACGTCGGTTCCATCGGGCGCGCGATCGACCTCGGGGCGCCGATCCTCGGGGGAGCCTGGCACCCCCTCCTGGTCGCCGCGGCGGACATGGGCCGCTTTCAGGCGTTCGGCAACCTGTTCGCGGCCGTCGCCGGCACCGGATACCGCCTCGACCGGCATCCCACCATGTCGCGTCACCCGGTGACGCCGATGGACGAGGCCGACCTCCGGCTCCACCTGGCCAAGCAGACCGGCAAGCGCGTCGGGCTTGTCGATTTCGTCGCCATGAAGCGGGGCGAGGCGGACGCCGCGCTGGCGCGCGAGCTGGTCGCCGGGGCGGAGATCGTCTCGCTCGACGTGCTCGACGAGGAAACGCTGGCCGAGGCCGGCCGGCTCATCTGGGAGCGCGGCGGCGACCGGGTTCTCGCCATCGGCTCGCAGGGCGTGCAGCAGGCGCTCGTGGTCCATTGGCGCGCCGCCGGGTTCCTCCAGGCGCCCCGGACCGAGTTCCGCGTCCCCCCGGCCCGGCGCATCGTGGGCGTTTCGGGGTCGTGCTCGCCCGTGACGGCCGGCCAGATCGCGTTTGCGCAGCGCGCCGGGTTCCGGGCCATCCGCCTCGACGCGGCCCGGGCGGTGGACGCGGCGGCGTGGGAGCGCGAGTTTGGCCGGGCGGGCGACCAGGCGCTCGCAGCACTAGGAGAGGGCGAGGACCCGCTCGTCTTCACCGCGGCCGGTCCCGACGACCCGGCGGTGGCCGGGTTCCGCTCCGCGGTCGAGGCGAGCGGGGTGGCGCCCGCCGCGGCCAACGACCGCGTCGGCGCCGGCCTTGGCCAGGTCCTTGAC
>CAXUIQ010000354.1:0-4721 GCA_964250815.1 uncultured Acetobacteraceae bacterium | reverse complement strand
GAGTAGCCGAGCGCGAACAGCTTCTCCGGATTGGCGCCGGCGCCACCCGGGCCGGGGCGGACGGGGGAGCGGCACGTGCTGGTTCCGCCGGCGCTTGGCTGCGCCCGGGCGATGCGAGGCCCAGCACAAGAACCGGAAGCAGGATCATGGGCAAGCGGCGCGGGTGCATGAGAAGGGTCGAACACCCGTGCGCAAACCGTGTCAATGCCGCCCGCCTGCCGGCCCCGGCGGCGACGCCCTCAGTGCGGCACGGGGATGACAACGGCGAGACGACACCCAGGTCTAAGCCATGGTCAGGTGCTGCCGATGACGACGTTTCTGACGGTTCTGGTTGGCTTGGCGATGCTGGGAACGGTGGGCGTGCTGTTCGCCGGACTGATCGGCCTGGCGCGCGGCGGCGAGAACGCGCGGCTGTCCAACACCCTGATGCGCTGGCGCGTCGTCTTGCAGGCCGTGGCGCTGGTCCTGTTCGTGATCCTGCTCTCGCTCCTGCGAGGCTGACGGCAGGCGTGGCGCCGTTTGACATCCCGGCGGCCTGCCCCATAAGGTCTGGCCGGTTGCCGTGCCGCGGTGGGTCGCCGGGCCTGGCGTGCGCCCCCACCCATAACCCGATGGCAGTCCCATGAAACTCCTCGTCCCCGTCAAGCGCGTCGTCGATTACAACGTCAAGGTGCGCGTCAAGGCGGACGGCTCCGGCGTGGAGACGGCGGGCGTCAAGATGTCCATGAACCCCTTCGACGAGATCGCCGTCGAAGAGGCGGTGCGCCTCAAGGAGAAGGGCATCGCCACGGAGATCGTTGCGGTGTCCATGGGCGTCGCCGCCTGCGCGGAGACGATCCGCACGGCGCTGGCCATGGGTGCCGACCGCGGCGTGCTGGTGGAAACGGACGTGGAACTGCAGCCGCTGGCGGTCGCCAAGCTGCTCAAGGCGCTGGCCGACAAGGAGCAGCCCGGCCTGATCATCATGGGCAAGCAGGCCATCGACGACGACATGAACGCGACCGGGCAGATGCTGGCGGCCCTGCTGGGCTGGCCGCAGGGCACCTTCGCAAGCCGCGTCGCCATCGAGGGCGACAAGCTGGTGGTGACGCGGGAGATCGACGGCGGGCTGGAGACGTTGGAGCTGGACATGCCCTGCATCGTCACCACCGACCTGCGGCTGAACGAGCCGCGCTACGCCAGCCTTCCCAACATCATGAAGGCGCGCAAGAAGCCGATCGAGACCATCAAGCCTGCCGACCTCGGCGTGGACCCGGCGCCGCGCCTCAAGCTGGTGAAGGTGGCGGAGCCGCCGCGCCGCACGGCGGGCGTCAAGGTCGGCTCGGTGGCCGAGCTTGTGCAGAAACTGCGAACCGAAGCGAAGGTGATTTGACATGGCTTCCCTCGTCCTGCTCGACCATGACCAAGGCCGGATCAAGCAGCCGTCCCGCAGCGCCGTCGCCGCCGCGTCCCAACTGGGCGAGGTGCATGTGCTGGTGGCCGGGGAGGGCGTCGGCGACGCCGCGGCGGCAGCCGCCAAGCTGCCTGGCGTTTCCAAGGTCCACGTCGCCGACGGCCCGGCCTTCGCGCACAGCCTGGCGGAGCCGTTGGCGGCGCTGCTGGTCTCCATGGCCGGGCACCACGACCACATCATGGCGGCCAGCACCGCCACCGGCAAGAACGTGATGCCGCGCGTCGCCGCGCTTTTGGACGTGCAGCCGATCAGCGACATCGCCGGCATCGTCGATGCCGACACCTTCGTCCGCCCGATCTACGCGGGCAACGCGCTGGCGACGGTGGTGTCGTCCGACCCCAAGAAGGTCATCACGGTCCGCGCCGCGAGCTTCGACCCCGTGGCGTTGGAGGGCGGCGATGCCGCCATCGAGCCGGTGTCCGCCCCCGACGCCCCGGCCACGTCGCGCTTCGTCTCGGCGGAGCTGTCCAAGAGCGAGCGTCCGGAGCTGACCGCGGCGCGCATCGTGATTTCGGGCGGGCGCGGGATGCAGAACGGCGAGAACTTCAAGCTGCTGGAGCCGATCGCCGACAAGCTGGGCGCGGCCGTCGGCGCGTCGCGGGCGGCCGTCGATGCCGGCTACGTGCCGAACGACTACCAGGTGGGGCAGACCGGCAAGATCGTGGCGCCGGAGCTTTACCTAGCGGTGGGCATCAGCGGCGCCATCCAGCACCTGGCGGGCATGAAGGACAGCAAAGTCATCGTCGCCATCAACAAGGACGAGGACGCGCCCATTTTCCAGGTGGCGGACTACGGCTTCGTCGGAGACCTGTTCAACGCTTTGCCGGAGCTTGAGGCGGAGCTGGGGCGGGCTTGAGCCCCGGCCTGGCCTCGATGCCGGAGCAAGCAACCCGTCAGGCTGCGCCGCCCGACGTGGGGGCGGTGGGCGTGGTCGGCGCCGGGCAGATGGGCAGCGGCATCGCGCATGTCTGCGCGCTGGCCGGGCTGCCGGTCGTGCTGCTGGACACGAAGCCGGACGCGCTGGAAAAGGCGATGGCGGCGGTGGCGCGCAACATGGACCGCCAGGTCGCCAAGGATGCGATCACGCCCGAGCAGAAGGCGGCTGCGCTGGCGCTGCTCACGCCCAGCAGCGACTATGCGGCCTTCGCCGAGGCCGACCTGGTGATCGAGGCGGTGACGGAGAAGGAGGAGGTCAAGCGCGCCATCTTCCGCGCCCTCACCCCGCACCTGAAGCCGTCCTGCATCCTGGCGAGCAACACCAGCAGCATCAGCATCACGCGCCTGGCCGCCGGGACCGACCGGCCGGAGAAGTTCATCGGCATGCACTTCATGAACCCGGTCCCGGTCATGAAGCTGATCGAAGTGATCCGCGGCATCGCGACCGACGAGCCGACCTTCCAGGCCGTGCAGGCCCTGGCCGCCCGGCTCGACAAGACGACGGCGGTGGCCGAGGATTTTCCGGCCTTCATCGTCAACCGCATCCTGGTGCCGATGATCAACGAGGCGGTGTATGCCTTGTACGAGGGCGTCGGCGGTGTCGTCGCGATCGACAGCGCGCTGCGGCTGGGCGCCAACCACAAGATGGGGCCGCTGGAGCTGGCCGATTTCATCGGCCTCGACACCTGCCTCAGCATCATGCAGGTGCTGCACGAGGGGTTGGCGGACAGCAAGTACCGGCCGTGCCCGCTGCTGGTGAAGTATGTCGAGGCGGGCTGGTTGGGCCGCAAGGCCGGGCGGGGCTTCTACGACTACGGCGCGACGCCGCCGCGCCCGACTCGCTGAAGGGGCACCCTTGATTTTTTGAAACCAACCAAGATCAAGGCGCAAACAGACGTCTATGGCTACCGACCGAGTTGCGCATCCATGCGGCCGGACTTGAGCAGCGCACAGCGGCCTTCAGCAAGCGGCTCCCACGCTTCGTCCGCCGGTGTTGTGTCCAGTTGCTTGTAACAGTCCCAAGGATGCGTGTTCTCGGCTGGTGACTTGACCTGGAACAGGTAGGACGGGCAAACGAACAGTCCGTCTTGGCGGATGCTTTGTTGGCCGAAGCAGTCGTCGTTGGTGGGCATCGCCTTCATTCGCGACACCACGGCCCCGCCGTCCTGCTTTGCTGCAACAACGCCCAATTCGGCCACGGCCTTCAGATAGTGCAGATTGGCGGCGTAGATGCCTGCGCTTCCCATGTGCGGGTAGTTCGCCAGCTTGCCCTTCACACGGTTGGTGAACGCGCGGGTGCGCTCGTTCAGGTCCCAGTAGAAGGTTTCGGTCAGCGTCATGCCTTGTGCGATGTCCAGCCCGAGACCATGGACGTCGGTCAAGTAAACGATCAACGCAGCGAGGCGCATCTCCTGCGTCAGCCCGAACTCCCGTGCCTGCTTTACGCAGTTGGCCAGGTCATGGCCGGCATTGGCGAAGCCGAGGACCTTCGCGCCGCTCGCCCGCGCGGAGGCAAGGAACGAGGCAAAGTCCGTGGTGCCTGGGAACGGGTAAACCGACGCTCCCAGGACCTTTGCACCTGCCTGCGTGATGAACCGTGACGTATCGCGCTGCAACTGCTTTCCGAAGACGTAGTCGGCGGTGATGAAGTACCAGGTGCCTCCTCCCAGTTTCACCATGGCTTCGCCGTTGGATTTGGCCAGCATGTATGTGTCGTAGGTCCAATGGATCGTGGTGGGCGCGCACATGCGGCCGGTGAGGTCGGTCGTCCCGGAGCCTGTGTTGACGTATGCTTTGTTTTTCTCTCGGCAGACCTCGTTCACCGCCAGCCCCACGGCGGAACTCGGCACGTCGGTGATCATGTCCACGCCATCGCGGTCCAGCCATTGCCGCGCAATGCCCACGCCGACATCAGGCTTGTTCTGGTGGTCTGCATAGACGACCTCAACGTCGAACTCTCTTGTGCCGAACTCCTGCACCGCTTGGCGGACGCAGTTCACGTCGCCCATGCCGCCGAGATCGCGATACGGACCTGACATGTCGTTGAGAACACCGATCTTGATTGTTCGCTGCGCCGCGCGTGCTTTGGAGAGGGGCAGAGCGCCCGTAACGGCGGATTGGAGCAGTTTGCGGCGACTGACCTGCATGACCCGCGCCTTCCGACGTTCTCATTGGGTCGCAAAGCCGCAGCGTCGCGACCCATTCACAGCACCACAGGACACGCGCTGATTCAACTGCCATTGGCTCCACCGAAGCGGAGAATGCTTTTGCAGAACCCTAAGCAGGCTTTCGTGGCTTGGGCCACGAATGCCCGCTTAGGAGTCGTTGAAGA
>CAXUIQ010000353.1:0-4732 GCA_964250815.1 uncultured Acetobacteraceae bacterium | reverse complement strand
CTGCTGGTGCATGGCAAGGGAGGCAAGCAGCGCCTGGTGCCGCTGCTCCCGGCGGTGCGGGAGGCGTTGGCCGCGTGGCTGCGGCTGCACCCGCGGCGGCAACCGGACGCGCCGCTGTTCCTGGGTGCCAAAGGCAAGCGGCTCGATCCGCGGGTGGCCCGGCGCGTCATCGAGGCGTTCCGGCCCTTGGCCGACCTGCCGGCGCACGCCACGCCCCACGCGCTGCGCCACAGCTTCGCGACGCACCTGCTGGCCGGGGGCGCCGACCTGCGCTCCATCCAGGAGTTGCTGGGCCACGCCAGCCTGTCCACCACCCAACGCTACACCGATGTCGATGCCGCCGGGCTGCGGGCGGTGTGGCGGCGCGCCCACCCGCGCGGGCAGGACTGACGGCGCTCAGCCCAGCATCGTCAAACGCGGGCGATCATCGCCTTCATGGTCGCGACGACGTTGGGCAAGCCGTCCATGATCGCCTGGCCGATCAGGAAGTGGCCGATGTTCAGCTCCTCCACCTGCGGCAGCGTCGCGATGGGCCGCACGTTCGCGTAGGTCAGGCCGTGGCCGGCATGGCATTCCAGCCCGATCCCTGCCAGGAGCCTGGCGCCGTCGCGCAACCGGTCGAACTCGCCGGGGCGTCCCTCGGCATAGGCGCCGGTGTGCAGCTCGACGACCTCCGCGCCCAGGTCGCGCGCCGCGCGGAGCTGCGCCGGGTCGGGATCGAGGAACAGCGACACGCGGATGCCGGCCCCGCGCAGCGCGCGGATGCGCGGTTCCAGCGTCCCGGCCTGCCCGGCGGCGTCCAGCCCGCCCTCCGTCGTGACCTCCTCCCGGCGCTCCGGCACCAGGCAGCACGCCGCGGGGCGCAGGCGCAGCGCGATGCCCACCATCTCGTCGGTCGCGGCCATCTCGAAGTTGAGGCGCATGTCCGGGGAGGCGGCGATGCGTTCCAGGTCGGCGTCGCGGATGTGGCGCCGGTCCTCCCGCAGGTGCGCCGTGATGCCGTCCGCGCCAGCGCCGATGGCCAGCAGCGCCGCGGCAAACGGGTCGGGATGCTGGCCGCCACGGGCGTTGCGGACGGTCGCCACGTGATCCACGTTGACTCCAAGCCGGGGCACGCCGGGCCGGGGCGTTCCAGGGCCAGTGCTCATAGGCTGCGCCTTCCAGCGAGGGTTGCGGCGAGCCGCAGGGCGGCGATTAGGCTTGCCGGGTCGGCGCGGCCCTGGCCCGCGATGTCGAATGCCGTGCCGTGGTCCGGAGAGGTGCGGATGATCGGCAGGCCCAGCGTCACGTTGACCCCGCTCGCCATGTCGAGCGTCTTGAGCGGGATCAGCGCCTGGTCGTGGTACATGCAGACCGCCGCGTCGTAGCCGGCGCGGGCGGCGGGGGTGAACATCGTGTCCGGCGGGTGCGGCCCGGTGGCGGCGATGCCCTCGTCCCGCAGCGCCATGACGGCCGGGGCGATGATCCGCGCCTCCTCGTCCCCCATGGCGCCCCCCTCCCCGGCGTGGGGGTTCAGCCCGGCCACCGCCAGCCGGGGCGCCTCGATGCGGAACTGCTCCCGCAGCGCCGCCGCCGCGGTGCGGGCCGTGGCGACGATGGCCGCGGTGGTCAGGCCGTCCAGCGCGCCGCGCAGGCTGACGTGCACCGTCACCGGGACCACGCGGAGGAAGTCGTTGGCCAGCATCATCACGGGATGCGCGCATCCGGTGAGAGCGCCCAGGAACTCGGTATGGCCGGGGTGCGGGAAGCCGGCGGCGTAGAGCACGGCCTTGCTGATCGGGTTGGTGACGACGGCCGCGGCCTCGCCCGCCTGGGCCAACCGCACGGCGCGCTCGATGCTGGCGATCACGGCGGCGGCGTTGGCGCCGTCGGGACGGCCCGGGACGGCGGGAACGGCGAGCGGCTGGGGCAGGACGGGCAGCGCCTCCGGAAACAACGCGGCGGCTTCGCCCAGGGTCCGAACGGGGCGCACCGGGACGCCCGCAAGGCGTGCCGGATCGTCGATGACGGCAAAGGCCGGGCCGCTCTCGCGAAGCGCCTGCCAGGCGCTGACCGTCAGCTCCCCGCCGATGCCGGCCGGGTCGCCCATGGTCAGCGCGAGCATGCGCTACCCGACATGGAACACGGGTTCGTGCCGCACGGGGAAGTTCACGGAATTGGCGATGAAGCACTTCCGGTGCGCGTCCGCGTGCAGCGCCCGGGCGCGCTCCACGTCTGCGCCGGGACTCAAGGTGATCTCCGGCGCCAGCACCACCTCGACGAACGCGCCGCCGCCGTCCGGGCGCTCGGTCATCACGCCCTCGGCGATGTCCTCGTAGGCCTGCACCAGGATGCCCTCGGCCGAGCACAGGTGCAGGTACCAAAGCATGTGGCAGGAGGACAGGGAGGCGACCAGAAGCTCCTCGGGGTTGTAGCGGCTCCGGTCCCCCTGGAACGCCGGGTCGGAGGAGGCGGGGATCGGCGGCTTGCCGTGCGCCCCGATGTCATGCGCCCGCGCGTAGCCCCGGTAGCCAGACGTGCCGCTGCCGCGGTTGCCCGTCCAGTTGATGGTGACGACGTAGGCGTGGTCGCGGTCGTGTTCCAGGGCCATGTCCGCCGCCTAGATGTGCAGTGCCCGGCCGTCAACGGCCAGCGCAGCCTCTTTGACAGCCTCGCTCAGACTGGGATGGGCATGGCAGGTGCGCGCCACGTCCTCGCTGCTGGCGCCGAACTCCATGGCCGTGGCAAGCTCGGCGATCAGGGTGCCGGCGTCGGGTCCGATGATGTGGGCGCCGAGCAACCGGTCGGAGTCCTTGTCGGCCAGCAGCTTCACGAAGCCGTCCGTGCTGCCCATGGCGCGGGCGCGGCCGTTCGCGGTGAACGGGAACTTGCCGACCTTGTAGGAGATGCCCTGCCGCTTCAGGTCGTCCTCGGTCTTGCCGATGCTGGCGACCTCCGGCCAGGTATAGACGACGCCGGGGATGACCTCGTAGTTGACGTGGCCGGCTTGGCCTGCGATGCGCTCGGCCAGCGCCACGCCTTCCTCTTCCGCCTTGTGGGCCAGCATGGGGCCGGCGATCACGTCGCCGATGGCGTAGATGCCGGGGACGTTGGTGGCGTAGTGCGCGTCCACCAGCACCCGGCCGCGGTCATCGAGCGCCACGCCTGCCTCCTCCAGCCCCAGCTCCCCGGTATAGGCCCGGCGGCCAATGGCGACCAGCACCACGTCCGCCTTGATCCGCTCGGCCTCGCCGCCCTGCGCCGGCTCCACCGTCAGCGTCACGCCGTCGTTGCCGCGCACCGCGCCCGTCACCTTGGTCGAGAGCCGGAACTTGATGCCCTGCTTGCCCAGGACGCGCTCGAAGGTCTTGGCGATCTCCGCGTCCATGCCGGGCACCAGGCGGTCGAGGTACTCGACCACCGTGACCTCGGCGCCCAGCCGCTTCCACACGCTGCCAAGCTCCAGCCCGATGTAGCCGCCGCCGATCACCACCAGGCGTTCCGGCACGTGGTCCAGCTCCAGCGCGCCGGTGCTGCTGACGATGGCCGATTCGTCCAGATCGACGCCGGGCAGCGCGATGCTCTCGCTGCCGGTGGCGATGACGATGTGCTTGGCAACGTAGCGCGCGCCGTCCACATCGACCTGGCCCGGCCCGGCGACGTGGCCGCTGCCCTTCAGCCAATCGACGTGGTTCTTCTTGAACAGGAACTCCACGCCCTTGACGTTGGCGCTCACCACCTCGTCCTTGCGGGCCATCATGCGGGCCAGGTCGAGCTTCACGCCTTCCACGACGACGCCATGGCTGGCGAACCCGTGCGCCGCTTCCTCGAAGTTCTCGCTTGATTGCAGCAGGGCCTTGCTGGGGATGCAGCCGATGTTGAGGCAGGTGCCGCCAAGCGTCGCGCGCTTCTCCACGCAGGCGGTGCGCAGGCCGAGCTGGGCGGCGCGGATGGCGCAGACGTAGCCGCCGGGGCCGCCGCCGATGACGATGACGTCGTAGGAGTCAGGCATTTCGGGTCCTTGGATTCACGCCAGCGAGGTGGCGCGGCGAATTCACCCCATTGATATGGCGCGCCTCGCTCAGAGGTCCAGCAGCAAGCGGCGCGGGTCCTCCACGCCCTCCTTGACGCGCACCAGGAACGACACCGCCTCCTTGCCGTCCACGATGCGGTGGTCGTAGGACAGCGCCAGGTACATCATCGGCCGGATCTCGACGCGGCCAGCCACCGCCATCGGGCGTTCCTGGATCTTGTGCATGCCGAGGATGCCGGACTGCGGGGCGTTCAGGATGGGCGTGCTCATCAGGCTGCCGTACACGCCGCCGTTGGTGATGGTGAAGGTGCCGCCCGAAAGCTCATCGACCTTGAGCTGGCCGTCCCGCGCCCGGCGGCCGAAGTCGCCGATGCCGCGCTCGATCTCCGCAAAACTCAGCCGGTCCGCGTGGCGCAGCACCGGCACCACCAGCCCGTTCGGGCCGCCCACCGCGATGCCCATGTGGACGAAGTTCTTATAGACGATCTCGTCGCCGTCGATCTCGGCGTTGACCGCCGGGAACTCCTTGAGCGCGGCCACGCAGGCGCGCACGAAGAACGACATGAAGCCGAGGCGCACGCCCTTGTGCCGCTTCTCGAAGGCGTCGTTGTACTCGGAGCGCATCGCCATCGCCGCCGTCATGTCCACCTCGTTGAAGGTGGTCAGCATGGCGGCGTTGTTCTGCGCCTCCTTGAGCCGCTGGGCGATGGTGCGGCGCAG
>CAXUIQ010000352.1:0-4757 GCA_964250815.1 uncultured Acetobacteraceae bacterium | reverse complement strand
GCACGGGACCTTCGCGGCCCGGGCGATGCTGGGGGCGACGGGCGGGTTCTCGGCCGCGCCGTTCTTCTGGAGCAACCAGGGCGACAAGCGCCTGGATTACGGCGGCTACGCGCCGGGCTTCGACCGGATCATCCTGCAGGGCGATCCGGCGGCGCTGGACTTCATCGCCTATTACGTCCGCGCGGACCGGGCCGTGGCCGCCTGCGCGGTGGACAAGGCTTGCTCCACCGTGCTGGACCCGGCGAGCACCGCCGCCACCGTTTGGCCGACCTGGGTGCCGATGGCCTGGAACTCCGGGATGCCCACGTATTGCGCGCCGGTGTAGGGCCGCGGGTTCTTGGTCTGGCCGGTGGGGTTCGAGTTGTCGATCGCCGCCACCACGAAGTCGGCGAAGGGCGCCACCGCCTTGTATTCCGGCGTGTTGGTGGAGGCGCGCGTGCCGGGCGGGGCGTTCACCCAGCCGTCGGTCTTCGCGACCAGTCGGGCATAGTCCTTCGAGGTCGCCCAGGTGACGAACTGCCGCGCCGCGTCGGCCTGCTTCGAGGACGCGGGGATGGCGAGGTTCCAGGACCACAGCCAGGTCGGGCCGCCCTTGAAGCTGCCGGTCGGCAGCGCCGCGAAGCCGACCTGGTCGGCCACCTGGGACTGCTTCTTGTCGAACACCGTGCCGGCGGCGCTGGTGGCGTCGATCCAGATGCCGCAATGGCCCGAGGTGAACAGCGCCAGGTTCTCGTTGAAGCCGTTGGACGACACGCCGGGCGGGCCGTCGGCTTTGAGGATGTCGGCGTAGTAGGAGAGCGCCGCGCGCCATTCCGGCGTGTCGATCGTGGTGTTCCACTTGGTGTCGAACCACTGGCCGCCGTTGGCGGTCACCAGCGTCGAGAAGTAGGCCATGTTCTCGCCCCAGCCCGGCTTGCCGCGCAGGCAGATGCCATAGACCTGGTTCGGCCGGTCGGTGATCTTGTCGGCGAACTGCCGGATCTGCTCGTAGGTCGGCGCTTCCGGCATCGTGATCCCGGCCTTCTTGAACAGGTCGGTCCGGTACAGCGTCATCGCGCTCTCGGCGTAGAACGGAAGCGCGTAAAGGTGGCCCTCGTAGCTGATGCCGTCGCGCACCGGCTTCAGGATGTCGTCCACGTCGAAGGAGGCCGGCAGGTTGTCCATCGGCGCCAGCCACTTCTGCTTGGCCCAGATCGGCACCTCGTAATTGCCGATGGTCAGGATGTCGAACTGGCCGCCCTTGGTCGCGATGTCCGTGGTGACGCGCTGGCGCAGCGTGTTCTCCTCCAGCACCACCCAGCGCAGGTGGATGTCCGGGTGCTGGCGCTCGAAGTCCGGCGACAGCTTCTGCATCTCGATCATCTGGACGTTGTTGACCGTGGCGATGGTGAGCGTCGCGTCGGCAAGCGCCAGCGACGGCAAGCCGCCCGCGGCCAGGACCGTCGCGGTGGCAAGAGCTTTGCGCAGCATGTGGACCGTTTCCCCTTCTCGTTCGGGTTTGTTGGATATCACCGTTCCCGAACGATGGGAACCGCTCAGCTCATCCAGTTGCCGCCGTCGATGTTGTAGGTTTGCGCCACGATGTAGCCGGCGTCCGGCCCGGCCAGGAACACGGCGAGGCCCGCGATCTCCTCCGGGCGCGCCATGCGGCCGAACGGCACGGCGGCGCCGACCGCGCGCTTCTTCTCGCCGGGCGGCAGGCCCTCGTAGCGGGCGAAGCGCGCGTCCACGTCGTCCCAATGCTCGTTGTCCACCACGCCCGGCGCGATGGCGTTCACGTTGATGCCGTGCTTGATCAGGTCCAGCCCGGCGCTTTGCGTGATCGAGATCACCGCCGCCTTGGACGAGCAGTACACCGCCACCAGCGCCTCGCCGCGCCGTCCGGCCTGGGAGGCGAAGTTGATGATCCGGCCCCCCTGCCCTTGCGCGATCATCTGCCGGGCGCCGGCCTGCAAGGTGAACAGCAGCCCCTCGACGTTCACGGCATAGACCCGGCGGTAGCTTTCCCGGGTGATCTCGATGATGGGCGCCAGGTCGAAGATGCCGGCATTGTTGACCAGGATGTCGAGCCGCCCGCACTGCGCGACGGTCGCCGCGACGGTGGCGTCGATGGACTCCTGCCGGGTCACGTCGAGGGGAAGCCCCAGCGCGCCGTGGCCGATGGCCGTGGCCGCCTGCTTGGCGCCGGCCTCGTTCAGGTCGGCGACCACGACGCGCGCCCCTTCTGCCGCATAGCGTTGGGCGATGGCGAGGCCGATGCCGCGGGCGGCGCCGGTGATGACGGCCACCTTGCCGTCCAGTGTCTTGGGTTGCGACATGGTTTGTTCCCTTAAGAGGCTTCAGTGCCGCGGCACGCCCTGGAATAGGTGCGCAGCACGTCGCGCACCGCCTCGATCAGCAAGGCCCGGGCGTTCGGCGGCACGGTCCTGGCCATCACGCGCCCGTGCAGGCGCGGCAGGTACTGGCTGACGAGGGTTTCGGGGATGCGGACGCCGTGCAGGGCGTCCAGCAGCGCGTCCACCGCCCGCGCCGCCTCGGGCATCGGCCAGTAGTAGCGGATGCGGTCGCTGTAGCCATAGTGGCGCAGCCGGCGCTGCTCGTCGGGCGTGCCGGGGTAGTGGCCTTGCCAGTTCTGCGGCTGCGCGGCCATCAGGCGCTCCATGGCAGCCGGGAGCGACGCCGTGCCGGGCCGCAGCACCGCCGCAATCGCGTCAAGCCCGTAGAGCGCCTCCCGCAGCGCGAAGGTGAGGCCGGGTCCGACCTTGAGGATGCGGAACCCGTCCCGCGCCAGTCGGCGCAGCGCCGCCTCTGGCTGGTAGTCGGTCGAGTGCGCCTCGAACACCAGGCCCGGCATCCGGTCCAGAACTGCTGCCAGGGCGCGGGCCGGCCCGGGCGCATAGACCGCCACCTCCTCGTGCCCGAACTCGACGCCGGGCTGCACGACAAGCGCGACCACGCGCGGCCAGGTCCCGCCCGCGGCGGCGCGGAACGCCGCTTCGTGGACAGCATGGGTGGCGAGCGCGGCTTCCGGCCGGGTCGGCTCCAGGTGGTCGAGCGCGCCCCTGGCGCCGCCGGGCGTCGGGACCTCGGTGCCGATGACATAGACCGGCGTGGCCAGTGCGACCGCTTCCGCCCGGGCCGCGAGCCGGGCCGCGCGCCCGGCGGCCACGGCGTCCCCCGGGCTTGCCGGCTCCCCTTCGCAGCCCATGCTGCAATCCAGGTGGAGCTTCTCGAAGCCCGCGGCGGCATAGGCGGCGACCATCGCCTCCGCCCGGGCCATGGCGTCCGCGGGCGGCAGGTGCTTCCAGGGGTTCGGTCCCAGGTGGTCGCCGCCCAGGATGACCTGGCGGCGCGGCAGGCCGACGCGCTCCGCGATGCCGCCCACGAAGCCCCGGAAGCCGGCCGGCGTCATGCCGGTGTAGCCGCCGTCCTGGTTGACCTGGTTGCAGGTCGCCTCGATCAGCGCCGGGCCGCCGTCCTCCGCGGCTTGCAGCAGCGCCGCCTCGATGACCAGCTCGTGCGCCGAGCACACGGAAGTCAGGCCCGGAGCGCCCGGCGCAGCGAGCGCGGTCAAGGCGTCCGCGCTCATGCGCCCTGCCCGGCGATGAAGGCGTCCAACTCGGCAAAGCTCGACGTGCCCTCCATCGGGCCGCGGACGCCCACGGCGCGTGCGCCGCTGGCGTTGGCGTAGCGCAGGCTGTCTTCGACGCCCCGGCCTTGGAGGCGGCAGGTCACGAAGGTCGCGCCGAAGCAGTCGCCGGCGCCGGTCGGGTCGATCTCCTCCACCGGGAAGGCTGGCGCTTGGAGAACGCCGTCCCGGGCGTGGCAGCTCGCGCCGTCCCGGCCGCGCTTCACCACGACGGCCGACACGCCGAGGCGCAGGATTTCGGCGATGGCGCCGTCTTCCGAAGCGGCCTCGGTCAGCAGCGTCAGCTCCGGGCCGGACGGCAGGAACAGGTCGCATCGCCGCAGCATCGCCCCGAGCGCCTCCCGCATTCCCGGGATGGCAAGCATCTCCTTGCGCACGTTGGGATCGAACGAGACCGTTCCGCCCCGCCCCTTGACGTGCCGGACCGCCTGTTCCGCCTCGGCGACCAGCGCCGCCGAGAACAGCGACGACCCCATGACGTGGAGGTGCCCGCAGCCGTCCAGCAGCGCCCGCCCGGCGTCGCCGATGCGCGTGTGGCCGGCGGCGCTGTGCCGGATGTTGAACACGAAGTCGCGCTCCCCGGTCTCGCGGTAGCGCACGAAGGCGGTGCCGGTGGGATGGTCGGGATGGATGCGTACCGCGCTGGTGTCCACCCCGTCTCGGCGCAGGCGCTCGACGTTGACCCACCCGAAGTCATCGTCGCCCACGCAGGAGATGAGGCCGGCCGGGTGGCCCAGCCGGGCGGCCTGGTCGATGAAGATGGCCGGCGCCCCGGACGGGTACGGGCCTTGCAGCCGGATCGGCTCGCGGAACCCGGCGCCGCGGTCTTCCGCGACGATCTCGGCCACGATTTCGCCGATGGACACGATGCGGGCGGCGTTTGACGCCATCAGAACTCCCTCCCCTTCCGTGCGCCCGCTGCTTTCCAGGCCGGAGTAGCTTGGCGGGCGGCCAGCCCGCAAGGGCGCATCGGCCCGGCGTCAACGCAGGCACTGCCCCAAGCGCCCGTTCACCGAGGGCGCGGCACCTTGCGGACCACCGCCTGGTCGGGAGGCGGCGGCGGCGGGGGCACGGGCGGCGGCACGCGCCGGAGCACGGCGACCTCTGC
>CAXUIQ010000351.1:0-4764 GCA_964250815.1 uncultured Acetobacteraceae bacterium | reverse complement strand
GCCGGCTGAAGAAGAGCACGCTGTTCGAGATGGAGTCCTCGCCGGAGCTGGAAGCGGTGAAGCTCGAATACCTGCGCCTCGCCGCGAGCCTGTGGGCCGGGACGGAGCCGCTGATGGGCAGCCCGATGCGCGACCGTGAGATCTTCGACCTGCTGGGCTACGACTGATGCAATCCGCCACCTACCTCGCCCGCCGCGGCCAGCTTGAGACCTACTTCGACCGCACGGCGGCCGAGGCCTGGAAGCGCCTGACCTCCGACGCGCCGGTGAGCGGCATCCGGGCGACGGTGCGGGCCGGGCGCGACCGGATGCGGGCCACGCTGCTGTCCTGGCTGCCGGACGACCTCCGTGGCAAGCGGATGCTGGACGCCGGATGCGGCACCGGGGCGCTGGCGGTCGATGCGGCGCGGCGCGGCGCGCACGTGGTGGCGGTTGATCTTGCGGGCACGCTGGTGTCGCTTGCAGGCGAGCGGATGCCGGGTGATCTCGGTTCGGGCCGTATCGAGTGGCGTGTGGGCGACATGACCGACCCGGCGCTCGGCACCTTCGATCATGTGGTGGCCATGGACAGCTTGATCCACTACCCGGCCCCTGACATGGCGCGCGCCGTGGCTGGGCTGGCCGCGCGGAGCGCCGGGTCCGTGCTGTTCACCTTCGCGCCGCGCACGCCGCTGCTGTCCGTCATGCACGCGGCCGGGCGGCTGTTCCCCCGCGGCGACCGCGCGCCCGCCATCGAGCCGGTGCGCCCGGCGGCGATCACCGGCCTCCTCTCGCGCGACCCGGCGATGGCCGGGTGGCAGCCGGCCCGCACGCTGCGCATCGCCAGCGGCTTCTACACGTCGCAGGCGCTGGAGCTGGTCCGGTCATGATCGGGCGCCTGGCAAGGCTGAACGACGCCGCCGGGCGCAAGTGGGCGCAAATCGGGCCGGGGTTCCTGCCCTTCGCCGACGCGGCCTCCGCCGGGCTGCCGATGGGCCGGCTGCTGCGGCTGTCGCTGTTCCAGGTCACGGTCGGCATGGCCGTCGTGCTGCTGATCGGCACGCTGAACCGGGTGATGATCGTGGAACTGGGCGTGCCGGCCTGGCTGGTGGCCGCCATGGTGTCGCTGCCGCTGGTGTTCGCGCCGCTGCGGGCGGTGATTGGCTGGAAGTCGGACACGCACCGCTCCGTGCTCGGCTGGCGGCGGGTGCCGTACTTGTGGATGGGGACGCTGGTCCAGTTCGGCGGCCTCGCGATCATGCCGTTCGCGCTGATCCTGCTGTCGGGCGACAGCCACGCCGCGCCCTGGGTCGGGCAGGCGGCGGCGGCGCTGGCGTTCCTGCTGGTGGGCGCCGGGCTGCACACGACGCAGACGGTGGGGCTGGCGCTGGCGACCGACCTCGCGGAGCCGGAGGCGCATCCCAAGGTCGTGGCGCTGCTTTGCGTCATGCTGCTGCTCGGCATGGTGGCGAGCGCGCTGCTGTTCGGCGCGCTGCTGGCGCACTTCACGCAGGTCAAGCTGATCCAGGTGGTGCAGGGTGCGGCGCTGGCGACGATGGCGCTGAACGCGGTCGCGCTGTGGAAGCAGGAAGCGCGCGATCCCTCCCGCACCGCGGCAGGCCGCGAGCGCCCGGGTTTCGTCGAGACCTGGCACGCCTTCAACGCCGGCGGGCAGTCGCGCCGGCGCCTGGTGGCGCTCGGCTTCGGCACCGTGGCGTTTTCCATGCAGGACATCCTGCTTGAACCCTATGGCGGCCACGTGCTGCGGCTGACCGTCGGTGCCACCACGGCGATGACGGCGCTGCTGGCGCTGGGCGGCGTGCTGGGGTTCGCGCTGGCGGCGCAGCGCCTGGGCCGCGGCGCCGATCCGTACCGGCTGGCCGGAGGGGGCGCGCTTGCCGGGCTGCTGGCGTTCACCGCGGTGGTGTTCGCCGCACCCTTCGACAGCGCGGAGCTGTTCGCAGGCGGCGTCGCGGCGATTGGCTTCGGCGCCGGGCTGTTCGCGCACTGCACGCTGACCGCGGCGATGGCGACGGCGCCGCGCGGGCAGGTCGGGCTGACGCTCGGCATCTGGGGCGCGGTGCAGGCCTCGGCCGCGGGCGGCGCCGTGGCGCTCAGCGGCCTGGTGCGCGACGGCGTTTCCACGCTGGCGGACCGGGGGGCGCTGGGTGTCACGCTGGTCCACCCGGCCACCGGCTACGTCGCGGTGTACTCCATCGAGATCGCCCTGCTGTTCATCACCCTCGTCGCCATCGGCCCGCTGGTCCGCCTGGACCGGTCCAGCGGGCCAGTCGCCTACGCCTGAGCCTGAACTCCTGACCACCGAGGTTTCCCATGCAGATCGGCGCACTGACTGGCTACATCGACGTTGCCCAACTGGTGCTTTACGCATTCTGGCTGTTTTTCGCCGGGCTGATCTACTACCTGCTGCGCGAGAACAAGCGGGAAGGCTACCCGATGTACGGCGACCATCGGGGGGAGCGCCCGGAAGGCTGGCCCGGCGTGCCGCGGCCCAAGACCTACATGCTGGCCGACGGCAACACCCGGGTCGTGCCGCGGGCCGAGCCGGTGGAGCAGGTCAACGCCGTGCCCACCGCCAAGTGGGAGGGATCAGCGCGGCAGCCGACCGGCAACCCGATGCTGGGCGGGATCGGCCCCGGCGCCTACGCCCAGAACCGCCCGGACGAGCCGGACCACACCTTCGACGACGCCCTGCCGAAGATCGTGCCGCTCCGCGCTGCGCCGCAGTTCTGGGTGGCCACCGAGGACCCGGACCCGCACGGGATGCAGGTGTTCGGGGCCGACTGGGTCTATGCCGGGCGGGTTGTCGATAGCTGGGTTGACCGCTCGGAGGTGGTGATCCGCTACTTCGAGATCGAGCTGGACGGCAGCGGCGACCGCGTCCTGCTGCCGCAGCACTACGCCCAGATCAACAGGAAGACCCGGCAGATCAAGGTCAGCGCCATCCTGGGCGCGCAGTTCAAGGACGTGCCGCGGCTGCAGCACGGCGAGACCATCACCCTGCTCGAAGAGGAGAAGCTCGTGGGCTATTACGCCGGCGGCCTGATGTATGCGACGCCCACCCGGCTGGGGCCTGTGCTGTGAGCGCCCGTGCCGTAAACGCCGGTGCTGCGAGCGCCGGGAAGCGTGTGCCCCGCGGCCTGCCGGAGCGGCTGCCCGACGGGGAACGGCTGCTGTGGCAGGGCGCGCCGGACTGGCGGGTGCTGGCCCGCCATGCCTTCCACGTCCGGGGCCTCGCCGCCTACTTCGGCGTGATCGTGGCCTACAGCTTCGGCTCGGCGGCACTGGGCGGCACGCCGCTGGCCCACGCCGCGCTGTCGGCTGCCGAGCTGGCGGGCGTGGCGCTGGTGCCCGTCGCCTTTCTCCTCGCCTACGCCTGGGCGGTGGGCCGCGCCACGGTGTACAGCATCACCAACCGCCGCGTCGTGATCCGGATCGGCCTGGCCTTGCCGGTGACGATCAACCTGCCGTTCGGGAAGATCGAGGCGGCGGCGCTGAACGGGCGCGGGAACGGCTTTGGCGACATATCGCTCTTGCTCAGCGCCGGGAACAAGGTAGCTTACCTCGTGCTATGGCCGCACGCCCGGCCGTGGCGGCTGGCGCGGCCGGAGCCGATGCTGCGGGCCTTTCCGGACGCCGGGCGGGTGGGGCAACTGCTGGCGCGGGCGCTGGCGGCATCGGCCGACATGCCGGTGCCGGCGGCGCCGGAAGCGCAGCCGGGCCGTGCGTCCGCCGGGTTGCCGGAGCCGGTGGCTGCGTAAGAAGAACATCTAAGGGAGGCTTGCCTTGACCACACCGTCCCCGGTTTTCCCGCGCGCCCCGCTGCTCGGCATCTTCGCCGCCGTGGGCCTGTCGCTCGTGGTCGCGGCGACCGGCCGCATCACCCACATCGGCGCGGTGCAGGAGACGGGGTCGCTGGTGGCCGCCCGCGACCTTAACTTCGCCGACGGCGCGGACGGATCGGTGGTGGTGACGGACGCGCGGGACGGGTCGCCGGTCGCGGTGTTCACCGGGGAGAACGGCTTCCTCCGCGGCACCATGCGCGGCATGGCGCGCACCCGCAAAAGCGAGGGCATTGGCCCGCAGGACCCGTTCCGCCTTTCCGCCTGGAGCGACGGGCGCCTGACCCTCGATGACCCGGCGACCGGGCGGCACATCGAGCTGCAGGCGTTCGGCTCCTCCAACACCGAGGTGTTCGCCCATTTGCTGACGGCGCACGGAGAAACGCGATGAGACGCGCGATAGCTGGGGGCTGGCTGCTGGGCGGGGAGGTCGTCGAGGTCGAGTGCGACGTCGATATCGAGCAGACTCCGCTGTCGTTCCACGCCCACGCCGTGCCGGACGGCATCGACATCCGGCCCGGCGACAGCGTGCAGGTGCATGGGGTGCCCACGGACATTGATTTCGGCGACGCCGTGACCTGCCGCTGCCCTGCGACCGTCACCCGGGCCGGCGTGCTGACCCGGCTGTGGACGGAGTTCACCGCCATGTTCGAATTGACCGAGCTGTACGAAGTCGGCTTCCTGCCGAAGGAGAGCTAGAGCCATGTCCGCCACGACCGCCCTGCGGCCCGTCGCCGCCCCCAACGAGACCACGCGCCAGGCGCAGCAGGACACGGTGCTCAGCCCGCGCTTCTACACCACCGACTTCGCCGCCATGGAGCGCATCGACGTGAGCGGCGTGCGGGCCGAGTGGGACCAGCTCATCGCGGAACTGCGCGCCGACACCAACAAGGGCCACTTCATCCGCAACGAGAAGTTCGACG
>CAXUIQ010000350.1:0-4767 GCA_964250815.1 uncultured Acetobacteraceae bacterium | reverse complement strand
CCACAATGACCATGCCGGGGTCGAGCGGCCGGACGTGCGGCGGCAGGAACTGCCGGGTCAGCCCGGCCGCGTCCATCACGTCGCCGATCGCTGCGGTGAACAGGCGCTTGCGCACCAGGTCGAACAGCTCGGGGTCCGTCCTCGTCATGCTTGGTTCCCTCCCAGGTGCGCCGTCGCGGGGCGCGCGCTGTGCCGGCGCACGGCGCTCTCGGCTTCGTCGAAGTGCCGGGCCATCGCCGCGCGTGCCCACCCCGCGTCGCCGACCAGCAAGGCGAACGGCGGATTGGGCGTGGCCCGGGCCGGCAGGCCGTCAGCAAGCGGTTGCGGCGCAGCCCCCATGCAGGTCGCTTCCCCGTTCTTGTTCCGCACAAGCAATCAGATGGGCGCCGTTCCCGGCGCAGCACGGCTTGGTTGTTGCCATGCCCTGCCTGGCGTGTCGAGGGGCGGCCCGTGCCGTTTTCAGCTCGCCCGCTTGACGTTGCCGGGCGCGGCGGGCGCGGCAGGGCGTGCGGGCTGACGGCTCCGCGCGTGGAAGGAAAGGTTGCCTCCGCAGCCCCATGGGCCGTGACAAGGATCGGGGAACGTGGTTGCGTGACGCGAACGGGGAAGTCCGCGTACGCCGCGTCCGCTGGCAACAACGGACGGCACGCGCCAGGCCGGCCCGCAACGGGGGGGGAGGACGGAATGAAACGGTGGATGTCGGCGACCCTTGCGGCTGGCCTGGGCCTGGGAGCCACGCTCGCGGCCGGCGGCGCGACCGCGCAGGAGCGGCTCACGGTCTGGTGGAACAAGGGGTTCTACAAGTCCGAGGACGACGCCCTGCTGAACGCGATACGGCAGTTCGAGGCGAAAACCGGCATCAAGGTCGAGCTTTCGCAGTACGCCAGCCAGGACATGATCCCGAAAACGGTCGCGGCGCTCGACTCCGGCACGCCGCCCGACGTGGCCTACGCCGACGTTTACGACTTCCAGGTTTCCGGCAAGTGGGCCTTCGAGGGGCGGCTTGAGGACCTTTCGTCGATCCTGGAGCCGATCAAGGCGCGCTTCGCGCCGAACACGCTGGAAACGACGTTCCTCCGCAACGACAAGACCGGGAGCCGGGCCTACTACGCCTTCCCGATCAAGCAGCAGACCATGCACATCGAGTACTGGATCGACATGCTGGAGAAGGCCGGCTTCAAGGAGGCCGACGTTCCCAAGACCTGGAAGGAGTACTGGGCCTTCTGGTGCGACAAGGTCCAGCCCGGCTTCCGCCGGGCCACCGGCAGCCGCGCCTACGGCATCGGCCAGCCGATGGGGGTGGACAGCAGCGACAGCTTCTACTCGTTCCTCACCTTCATGGACGCCTACAACGTCAAGCTCGTGGCCGACGACGGCACCCTGCTCGTGGACGATCCCAAGGTGCGCGCCGGGCTGATCGGGGCGCTGACCGACTACACGGCGCCCTACATCAAGTCGTGCACGCCGCCGTCCTCCACGAGCTGGAAGGACCCGGACAACAACATCGCGTTCCACAACAAGACGACGGTGCTGACGCACAACGCCACGATCTCGATCGCGGCCAAGTGGCTCGACGACGCGAACAACGACACGCTTCCCGCGGACCAGCGCGCGCAGGCGAAGACGAACTACGAGCGGCTGATCCGCACCGCCGGCTTCCCCGCCAAGCCGGACGGCTCGCCGATGGTGTACCGCACCGCGGTAAAGACCGGGGTGGTTTTCGCCAACGCCCGCAACAAGGAAGGGGCGAAGCGGTTCGTGGGTTTCCTGCTCGAAGAAGCGAACCTCGGCCCCTATGTCGAGGGCGCCCTTGGCCGTTGGTTCCCCGTCACCAAGGAGGGCCAGGAAAGCCCCTTCTGGCAGGCCGATCCGCACCGCCGGTCCGTTTACAACCAGTACCGCGACGGCACCGTGACCTTCGAGTCCACGAAGAACTACAAGTTCACCATACTCAACAACGAAAACGTTTGGGCCAAGGCGATGAACCGCGTCGTCAACGAGAGGGTGACGGTTGACAAGGCGGTGGACGAGATGATCGCCCGCATCAGGCAGGTCGCCGGGTAAGGGCTGGCCGCGTGCCGGGCACGAAGCCGGGACGCGCGGCGGGGCGGGGGGAGGAACAATGAGCGCAGCGGCCAGCGTGGCCGGCCCGGCAGCGGCGGCGGCACCAAAGGCTCGGCTGTCATCCTGGCAGGCCTGGGGCGTGGTGATGGTCGCGCCCTATGTCCTGGTGTTCCTGCTGTTCGTCCTTTACCCCGTCTGCTACGGGTTCTGGACGGCGCGGCACCCGGACAGCTACGTCCGGCTGTTCGAGGACCCGGTCTTCGCCCGCGCAGCCGCCAACACGCTGGTGTTCCTCGTGGTCGGCGTGAACCTCAAGATGGCCGCCGCCCTGCTGCTGTCCGGGTTCTTCGTCACGCCGCGGCGGTGGATACGCTGGCTTTCGCTGCTGTTCGTGCTGCCCTGGGCCGCGCCCTCGATCCCGACGATCCTGTCGTTCCGGTTCATGCTCAACCCGGAATGGGGGGCCGTGAACCAGCTCATCTTCCGGCTCACCGGCGAGGACGGGCCGAACTGGCTCAACGACCCCTTCCTCGCGCTCGGCATCGCCATCGCCGTGCACATCTGGAAGTCGCTGCCGTTCTGGACGCTGATCCTGGTCACGGGCCGCTTGGCGATCCCCGCGGAGCTGTACGAGGCCGCCTCGGTGGACGGCGCTTCCGGGCGCCAGGCGTTCCGGTTCATCACCTGGCCGGCCGTGCGGACCCTTTACCTCACGTGCACGATCCTTTCGATGATCTGGACCCTGGGCGACTTCAACAGCGTCTATCTGCTGACCGGCGGCGGCCCGGCGGACCTCACCCACGTGCTCGCGACGCTGGGCATCCGCTATCTCAGGCTCGATTCCATCGACCTTTCGATGGCGACGGTGGTTTCGGCGCTGCCGCTCGTGCTTCCCTTGGTCTATGTCATGATGAGGCGGTTCTCCCGATGACGGCGCCGGCGCGGGAAGCACAGGCGGCGCGCCCGACGGCCCTGGCCCTGCCGGCCGCCAGGCCCGGACTGTCCTGGCGATCGGCCGGCGCCGAGGCGAAGCTGCTGCTGGTCGGCATCCCGGTCCTTCTGTGGACGGTGCTGCCGATCTACCACCTGCTCCTGTTCGCGGTCTCGTCCAAGGAATCCGTGTTCAGCGGCAAGCTGTGGCCGGATCACCCGACGCTGCGCAACTTTGCGGTCGTGCTGGGCCAGCAGCACTACTTCCTGTCGCACTTCTGGCGGCAGCTCTGGAACTCCTTCTTCATCGCCGTCACGGTTGGCGTCCTGACGCTTGCGGTCGCGACCTTCGCGGCGTTCGCGATCAGCCGGCTCAAGGTGCCCGGCGGCCGGGCAGTGATGAACTCGGCGCTGTTCACCTACTTCATCCCCGCGGCGTTCCTTGCCGTGCCGATGTACCGCACCATGGGGATCTACGGGCTGCTCAACACGGACTGGTCGCTGATCCTGGCCATGGTCGCGATCGCGTCGCCCTATGCCATCTGGGTGCTGAAGCAGGCGTCCGACAACCTGCCCGTTGAGCTGGACGAGGCGGCCATCCTGGACGGCGCTTCCCCGCCGCAGCTCTTCAGGCTCGTTTACCTGCCGCTGATGGCGCCCTCCCTTGTCGCGGTGGGCGTCTATGCGCTGCTGCTCGCCTGGAACGAGTACCTCTACGCCTTTCTCCTGCTGTCGCGCGACACGGACATCACGCTGCCGGTGGCGCTCGGCAGCTTTCTCGGGGCGGACGACTCGCCCTGGGAACTGCTGATGGCGACGGGGCTGATCTACGCGCTTCCGCCGGCGGCGATCTACTACACGTTCAAGCGCTACATGGTGTCCGGCCTGACGGCCGGCGCCGTGAAGAGCTGAGGGGGAACTTGGGTGCGGCCTTGTTGCGGACGCCTCGGGAGCCACAAGCCCTTGCGGCGGCAGCCCGGCTCGGAGCCGCTGCACGAGGTGGTCCCGAGGACTCTCTGCAACCGCGCCGGCAGCGTCGGCGTTCCGGTCCGCCACAGGGCAAAGGGCGGCAAGCGCCGGGGCGGCCCCCGGCAGCACCGGCGCGTGCAGGGCCGCCGCATGGCGCAAGGGCACGGCATTCGCCGCCGGGCCGCCCGGCCAGCACCCAACGTTGCGGTCCCAACCAGGAAAGCCCCTGCCATGCTCACCCCGGACCAGCTTCCGCAGGCCGGCGCAGCGCTACAGGTGGCCATTGTCGATCTTCTGCTGAGCGCAGACAACGCCGTTCTCATCGCCCTGGCGTGCCGTGGGCTGCAGCCTGCCGACCGACGCCGGGCCTACATCGCCGGAACGGCCGCGGCGGTCGCGATGCGGCTGCTGTTCGCGTCCGGCGTCGTCTTCGTCCTCCAGGTTCCGTTCCTCAAGCTGCTGGGCGGCGCGGCGCTCGCGGTGGTCGCCATCCGGCTTGCGGCGGAGGAACTGCCGACCGAGGATGGGCCGGCAGGCGCCCGGACGGGCGCCGTGCAGGGCGCGGAGGGGACGACGTTGCCCGGCGCCATCGCGGCGATCCTGGTCGGCGACTTCGTCATGAGCGGGGACAACGTGATCGCCGTCGCGGCCCTGGCGAACGGCAGCCTGCCCATGCTCGTGGCGGGCCTGTCCCTGAGCATCCCCCTGCTGGTGTTCGGCAGCGCGCTGCTGCAGCGGCTGATCGGCGGCAACGTGGCGCTCGTGCTGCTGGCCGGCATGTCGCTGGGATGGGTGGCCGGCGCC
>CAXUIQ010000349.1:0-4777 GCA_964250815.1 uncultured Acetobacteraceae bacterium | reverse complement strand
GTGGCTCCTGCGTGAGGTTTTGGCCGGCTTATGCCGAGTTCCGGGTTATGCCGAGTAGGGGCGCCCTGCGATGGCGGAACGCCCCCGCCGCGGTCGTCAGCGCGGCATAATCAGAGGGCGGCGAGGAAGGCCAGGAGCTTGTCGTCGGGGCGGTAGCGGGCGGGCGTGCCCGGCATGGGCGCCAGCTTGTCGAGCGCCCGCTCCTTGGTCGCTAGATCAGCCTCGACGTAGACGTGGGTGGTTTCCAGGCTCTCGTGGCCGAGCCAGAGCGCGATCACCGCCATGTCCACGCCGGCCTGGAACAGGTGCATTGCCGTGCTGTGCCGGAGCACATGCGGCGACACCCTCTTCGCGCCGAGGCCGGGACAGATTGCCGCGGCGGTGGCGACGGCCTTGTGGAGCAGGTGATCGACGCCGTCGCGTGACAGCGCGTGGCCGCGCGCACTGGGGAAGACGGCACCACTGCTGGCCTGGTCGCCCAGCTCGCGCAACCACGCCCGCAGCACCCGGGTGGTTTCCGTCCAGAGCGGCACGACGCGCTCCTTGCGCCCCTTGCCGTGCAGCTCAAGGCAAGGGCCGGCAGGGTCGAGCCGCACCTGCTCGCGCTGTAATGCCGTGACCTCGGAGACGCGTGCGCCGCTATTGTAGAGGGTCAGCAGCAGCGCGTGGTCGCGCCGGCCCGACCAGGTCGTGCGGTCCGGGGCGGCGAGCAGCGCCTTGACCTCGTCGCGGGTGAGATAGTTGACCAGCCGCCTGTCGCCGCGCTTGACCGGGATCGCCATCAACCGCGTTACCTGCCCCAAGCTGTCCGGCACACGCAGCGCGACCAGGCGGAAGAACGAGCGGATGGCGGCGAGGCGGTTGTTGCGCGACCTCACCGAGCAGCCGCGGTCGCGCTCGAGATGGTCGAGGAACGCCAGCACGGCGTCGGCGTCCAGGGCTGCGAGCGGCAGCGCCGAAGGCTCGGTGCCCGTTCTCTCTCGCATGAAGCGCAAGAGCAGGCGGAAGGTGTCGCGGTAGCAGGCGATGGTCTCTGGGCTGGCGCGCTTGTGGGCGAGCAGGTGCTCGGCGAAGAACGCCTGCAGGTGCGGGCCGATCAGGCCGCCCGCCTCGGCCGGGGGGCTCCTCATGGTTCACCTCCCAGCACGTCGCCTGGCGCGAAGCGCGCCCCGGCCGCGCGCAGCAGCTCCGGCGTCGCGGTCAGGTACCAGTAGGTGTCCTCCGGCCGGAGGTGGCCGAGGTAGACCGACAGCGTCGGCAGCAGCGCCCGCACGTCCAGGCCGGCCTCGTGCCAGGCCCGCAGGCGGCGGACGGCGAAGCTGTGCCTGAACGAGTGCAATGACGGGCGGCGGCGCGCCTCCTGCGTCTCCGTTGTGGTTTGGTTCGCCGGCCATAGCCCGAGCTTGCGGGTCAGCTTGCCGAACCAAACGCCCAGCAGGCCGACGTGGAGCGGACCGCCACGCTCGGCGACGAACACGGCATCAGAAAGGGCGTGGTAGCCGAGGTTCTCGCGCCGGCGCAGGTAGGCCGCCAGCGCCGCCGCGGCCGATGGATGGAGCGGCACGAGACGCGACTTCTGGAGCTTGGTCTGCAGGACGCGCAGGTGCGGCGGGTCGGCGTCCAGCTGGACGTCGTCCACCCTCAGGCGGACCGCCTCGCCGATGCGCAGGCCCGTGCTGGCCAGCAGGCCGAGCAGCGCCGGGAGCGCGATCGGGCGCAACGTGCCGCGCGGCGGCGCCTTGCCCGCGGCCGCGATCAACATCTCGATCTCCGCGTCGGAGAGAATGTAGGGCCGCTGCCGCCGGGGTGCCGCCAGCAGCCCGTGCGCGGGCACCTCGGTGCCGGGCACCATGGCCGAGAGGTAGGCGAGGAAGCCGCGCGCCACCGTGAGGCGGTGCGCCTTGCCCGCGACCCCGCAGCCGGGCGGGGCGTGGTCGTGAGCCCACGTGAGCGCGGTCGCGGCCCGGATCGGGGCCCGGATCGGGGCGCCGGGCGACGTCGCGCCGCGGGCGTGGTCGAGGAAGCTGCGCAGCAGGCATGGCCGCGCGCCAGCCGCGAGGCCGAGGGCGTCACGGACGGCCAGGTAGGCCGCGAGATGCCGCTCGAGGTCGCTGTCGCCGCTCATCGCCCACCTCCGATCCAGGGCAGCGCCACGCCGGCGAGCGCGTCGAGGTCGAGCTTGGCGTAGATGCCGGTGGTCTGCAGCGAGCGGTGGCCGAGCACGTCGGCGACGTCCTTGAAGCTGGCGCCGCGGTTGACCATGCACGAGGCGGCGGTGTGGCGCAGCATGTGCGCCCCGGTCAGTCGCCCGAGCGGGATGCCGGCGCGCGCGAGATTGCGTTGCACGACCTTGGTGACCGCCGCGGGTTGGCAGAAGGCCTGCACCGGAGCAGCGAGGGTGAGGAACACCCGACGGTCTCTATGGGATGGGCGGCCGTGTTGGAGGTACTCGGCCAGCGCGGCGCCGACCTCCTGGGGTATGGGCAGCACCCGCTCGCGGCGGCACTTGCCGGCGCGCAGGCGGATCTGCCCCGCACGCCAGTCCAGGTCGCCAAGTTCGAGGGCAGCGACCTCGCCGGCGCGCAGCCCGAGGCGCGCCAGCAGCAGCAGGATCGCACGGTCCCGGTACTCCGCCGGGCAAGGGGCGGCGGCACGCTCCAGCAGGCGCGCGAGCTGCTCGGAGGACAGGTGCGGCGGCAGGCTGGCGTGCCGTGCGCGCCGGATGGCTGGGACGGCGCGATCAAGCCCGCTTGGCGCGGCGCCGCGCCAGGCCAGGAAGCGCAGGAAGGATCGGGTCGCGCACGCCGGCGCCGTGCGGCCATATCCTGTCCTCTGCGCAGCCTCGTGCTGGATGAACTCGGTCACCCGCTGGACAGACAAGCCGGTCCAGTCGGGACCGCCCGGGCCGAAGCAGGCCGCGACGAAGCGCCGCACGATGGGCATGTGGCGCGCGCGCGTCGCCGTGGCTGCCCCTACCACGTCGCGCAGGTAGTCCGCGTAGCCGGCAGTCCAGGGGCCGGCGTGATCTGTCGTGTTCATCATCCTCTCCCAGCAGCCGCGATGGCCGCGGGAGAAGGTCACGGGATTATGCCGATCCCGCGACGGGCAGAACGCACTCGCTGATCGGCCGATTAGCCTCGCTCGGCATAACCCGGAACTCGGCATAAGCCGGCCAAAACCTCACGCAGGAGCCACCGCGCCCTGGCGTGAGGGCCGCAACCGGTCGGGCAGCTCGAAAGGCAGCGGCGCGGGCGGCTTGCTGAGGTCGAGCTCGTAGCTGCCGAAGCGGTTGAGGTGCTCGTTCAGGTAAGGGCTGGTGCCGGCCAGCGCCTCCGGCGTGATCGCGGCGCCGCACCCATCGGACGCGATCTCGGCGAGTGCGCGCGTCATGCCGACCGCGGTGTGGAAGATGAGCAGGTTGGCGACCAGGTGGTTGTACTTGACCATCTTGCGCTGCTCGTCGCGCTCGGCCGCGGTCGCCAGGCCGGCGCTGCCGAAGGCGACCCACTGCGCGTGCTTGTTGAACAGCTCGCTCTTGTTGGTCGCCGCCTGGATCACGCGTCGAAGTTCTATCGAGCTGAGATAGCGCAAGAGGAAATCGGTGCGGATGGTGCGCCCAAGCTCGCGGGAGGCGAAGTAGAGCCGGTTCTTGCGGCTGTAGGTGGCGAGCCGGCGCAGGATCGCGGACGGCAGCAGCTTTCCCGCGCGGATCGAGAGGGCGACGCGCAGCATGTCCGGCAGGTGCGCCGCGATCAGCGGCCAGTCCACGGCGGCGGTGAACAGGCCATCGATGTGCTTGTATCGGGCGGTTGTGCCGGGCCGGAACAGGTGCAGGTCCTGCCAGCTGCGGATGCGCGGCATCAGCTCGATGCCAAGAAGATGCGCGAGGCCGAAGATCGCGGCCGACTGACCGTGCGTGTCGGAATGCACCGTCGTCGGCTGCAAGAGCGAGCGGTTCTCGGCCACGAAGTCGAGGATGGTGTGGCCCTCATAGGCGCCGCAGGCGGGGAAGCGCGAGAACAGGGCGATGTAGGTGTCGGACACGAGGTAGTAGCCGATCTCCCCGTAGTCGCCGTAGCGGAGGTGATACGAGCTTTTCAGGCTCTCGGGATGCACGTCCCACTTCATGCCATCCGCCGACGCGCTCTCGCCGCTGCCCCAATGGCGGGACAGGCCGATGCGGGCGTAAGCGTCGATCACGCCGGTGATCGCGTCGTCGAGGTCGGCCTCGGTCATGTGGCGCTGGTTGACGTGGGCCACGTGCCGCCGGTCCAGCCCCTTGAGCGAGCGCGCCGCCTGGCTCGGGCCGAGGCCGCAGCCGTAGCAGAACACGGTCGCCACGTAGCGCTCGCGCGGTCGCTCCAGCTTGGCCTCGAAGCCGGAGACAGGGCCGAAGTGCCGGGTCCAGCCCAGCCAGTGCTCGGTGTCGGCGAGCGCCTCCAGGACACCGGCCGGGACCAGGCATACCTTGAACAGCCGCTCCAGGAACGCGGCACCTTCGGCCGCCTCGCGGGCGCGTAGCCGCTTTACCACGGGCTCGCCGTCCACGATGGCGACGTGCTCGTTCTCCGGGAAGCCCTGGTCGGTGGCGGACGCCGTCGCCGAGAGACGGGCCTTGAGGACGGCAACGAAAGCCGCGGGCTCGGCCGGCACGCCGGCTTGCTCAGCGTAGCCCGCGACGTCGCCCTCGTACTCGTCCCAGGAGACGAAGCTGGTCGCGGTAGTCGCCGTACTCCTCGCTGCCCGGGATGCAGAGGTCGCCCGACTTCAGCTCGTT
>CAXUIQ010000348.1:0-4777 GCA_964250815.1 uncultured Acetobacteraceae bacterium | reverse complement strand
TGAGGGACCCGGCATGATCGAGCTGCACGCCTACAACACCCCGAACGGGCGCAAGGTCAGCGTGGCGCTGGAGGAGATGGCGCTGCCCTACTCGGTCCACGTGGTCGATATCACCAAGGACCAGCAGTTCAAGCCGGAGTTCCTGGCGATCAGCCCGAACAACCGCATCCCGGCGATCATCGACACGGACGGCCCGGGCGGCGCGCCGCTTTCGGTGTTCGAGTCCGGCGCCATCCTGCTCTACCTCGCGGAGAAGACCGGGCACTTCATGCCGTCCAGCCTGCGCGAGCGGGTCTCGGTGCTGGAATGGCTGATGTGGCAGATGGGCGGGTTCGGCCCGATGCCGGGGCAGGTCCACCATTTCCTGACGGTGAACGGCGACGACCAGCGCTATGGGCTGGCGCGCTACACCAAAGAGACGTTGCGGCTTTACGGCGTGCTCGACCGGCGCTTGGCCCGGGTCGAATTCGTGGCTGGTGCGCTGTCGGTCGCCGATTTCGCGATCCTGGCATGGGCCTGGCGGCATGAGCGCCACCGGGTCGATCTGAACGAGTTTACGAACGTCAAGCGGTGGTACGATGCGCTGATGGCCCGGCCCGGCGTGCAGCGGGGCTTTGCCGCCGCCCTGTCCTGAGCGTTTGACGGCCCGGGCGGGAAAGCTTAGAAGCGAATTGCAAACGCTGTGTGACGACCCCGGCGGAGGGGTGGCCGAGTGGCTGAAGGCAGCGGTTTGCTAAACCGCCGTACGGCGTCAAGCCGTACCGTGAGTTCGAATCTCATCCCCTCCGCCAACTTCCCATCTTATTATTTGTTTGTATCTGTCATGTGTCAGAGAATGACAGCAGGCGATTCGCAAGATGAAGGCGTGACGAAGCATCTTTTTTCGTGTATCAGACCCATCTAACTCAACTTCAGGTTATGGGTTTCGATGGCCTGTGTATGGCGGTCCCGTTACCCGTGCCGCGTGCCGACGTGAAAGCAAGGGACAGGGCGGGTGGTGAATGATTCTGTTGGTTGACGATGACGAGGCGGTGCGGGAAACCTCGGCGGAGATGCTGCAGGAACTTGGCTACAACGTGGTCCAGGCCACCAGCGGCCAAGCGGCGCTTGGCATGTTGGACCAGCACGACGGCGTGGAGGTGATGGTCACAGACGTCCGGATGCCTGGGATGTCCGGACTGGAGCTGTCGGACATCGCGGCCCGGCGCTTCCAGGACCTCAAGGTCATCCTCATCTCCGGCTACTTCCTGCCCCAGCCGATCAACCGGCGTTTCTTGCAGAAGCCGTTCCGCATCCGCGAGCTGGATGCGGCCATCCGGGCTGAATTGGCCTGCGTCGGATGAGGTCCGTGCAATCGCCCTAGGTCTCAGGAACTTGCAACGGCTTCGATGCGTTGGACGAGTCTCGAAATATCAATGGAAACGCGCGTGGACGCCTCGTTGTCGGTCGGACCGAACTTGCCGGTAGCTGTTGCCATTCCGGCGCATGACGAGGCGAACTGGATTCCGCGATGTCTGGAGGCGCTGGATCGGCAGCATGGCGGCCTCGGCTGCCACGTCGTCCTGTTGGCGAACAATTCGACGGACGCGACCGCAGCCATCGCCCGCAGCATGCAACCCATGCTGTCGTTCGACTTGGACGTGGTCGAACATGACTTCCCTTCGAAGCAACGGACCGCAGGCCAGGCCCGGCGCTTGGCGATGGAGCTTGCGGCCGGGAAGCTGCCGCCCGATGGGGTGCTGCTCTGCACGGACGCGGATGGCCAGGTCGCGCCGGATTGGCTGGCAGCCAACCTGTTCCACATCCGCCAAGGGGCCGACGCGGTAGCCGGGCGTGCGGTCCTCGACGCCGCCGACGCCGCCGCGATCCCCGCGGCGCTGCACGAGGACGATGCGCGCGAGTGCGCCTATGCGGCGTTGCTGGACGAGATCGACCACCTGGTCGATCCCGACCCCGCTGACCCATGGCCGAGGCATACCGAGCACTCGGGCGCCAGCATCTGCGTGACGCTCGGCGCGTATCGGCAGGCTGGCGGGGTTCCTCCCATTCCGATGGGCGAGGACCGAGCCTTCTTCGCCGCGTTGCGCCGGGCCGACGCCCGGATACGCCACGCGCCGGATGTGCAGGTGACGGTGTCGGGGCGCACCGACGGGCGGGCTGTCGGCGGCATGGCGGATACGATCCGCCGTCGGCTCGTGACCCCGGACCCGTTCCTGGACGATGCGCTGGAGCCTGCCGAGGACCGCCTCCGGCGTGTCCGGCTGCGTGCCGAAATCCGCCGCCTGCGCCAGGAACACCGGGACGCGCCGCCTTGGCTCGCTCGGGACCTCGCCTGCGACGCGGCATCTGTTGGCTCGGCGTTAAGGCAGGGCACGTTCGGCCTGGCCTGGGAGGTGATCGAAGGCCTGTGTGCCGGGTTGGCGTCGGTCCGCGTTCCAGTCGCCACCCTTGCCGACGAGACCGCGAAAGCCCGGCGCATCGTTGCCAGCCTGCGTCGAAGCCGTGCCGCCCGCTTGGCTGCGCGGGGCGGCGCCACTGATCAGGAGGTCACGGTGCCGCAGGCTCATGCAGCGTCAGAAATGTTTCGTATGGCCGGCTGAATACGTCCAAGAGGTTGGCCGGCAGCCGGAACCCGTCGGGGTCGTCCTGGATGAGGCCGCCGTATTGGCTGGCGTGGGCCGCGATGGCCCGGCGTTTCGCTGCCATGTGGTCCGTGATGCTGAGCCGCATCCCATGCGGTGCCGGGCCGGGCAGCATGGTTTCGGGCGGCAGTGTCCAGCCCCATATGGGATAGGCGAGGTGGCGCACGCGGCTCCGCGCGACGGCATCGCAGGCCATCAGGTGCGCCGCAAGGTGGTCGCAATGGGGATCATGCTGCCAAGGCGACAGGATGGTGGCCGCTCCGGCCCGCTCGACGAACGACAAGATCGCGGCGACCGCGGCACCGAACCCGGCGCCCTCCACGGGCGCCGCGGTGTCGCGCAATCCCAGGAAGCTGACGCGGCCGGGCGGGAGGCGGAGGATGGCGACGGCATCCCTTGCTTCCTGTTCACGCACCTGTTTCAACCGGGCGGGAGGAAAGGCCCGAGAGTTCGGATGCGACCCCGTGCCATCGGTCAGGATCAGCACGAAGGGCGGGTGCCCTACGGCGGAAGCGGCGGCGATCAGGCCGCCGCAGCCCAGCGACTCGTCGTCGGCGTGCGGCGCCAGGATGAGCGCCGTCCTGCCGCCCGTGACCGCATGGAGCGGCACCACCGGCAGGGCAGCCATCGCCTCGAAGGCCTGCGCCGCGGAGATCATGCGGAAAAGGCGTGGGATGCGGCCTCGGTCAGCACGGCGTCGGGCGCGGGCTGGCGCAGGTAAACCGCGAGGTCGCGCAGCAGGCGCTCCACCGGGTTCGGCCGCAAGAAGGCCGCGAGGCCCAACGCCCGCTGCGCCAGCCGCATGGCGTCCAGGCAAGCCGCCTCCACCGCGATGCGCGCGAGGTTGACGTAGGCGACGCGGTCGGCGACCGGGGCGTCGCCGGCCTCTGCGCGCTGCGCCGCGGCAGCGGTCCAGAGCCGGGCGGTTTCCTGCGCGATCAGCATGTGGCCGAACCGGTCCTGCTGCAGGGGTGCTGCTTGGTGGCCCCGGCGTGCGAGTTGGTCCCGGGTCGCCGCCACGAGCGCATCGAGGCCGCCCAGCGTCACCGCGGAGGTGCGCCATGCGCCCGTGGACAGCAGCGGCTCCCGCAGGTAGTCGCCGGGGCCGCCGATCAGCGCATCCGCCGGCAGGGGCGTGCCGTGGAAATGCACGATGCCGTTGACGGCAGCCCGCATCCCTTGCAAGGCGCCACGCTTCGGCTCGATGGCGACGGTGCGATCAACCGCGGCGACCGCCATTTGCGACCCGGCCGGGGTGGACGCCGTCACCAAGGCGCGCGTGGCGTGCCCGGCGCCTGAGCATGGCCCCTTGCTGCCGCTCAGTGTGCCGTTGCTGAGTTGCAAGGCGTGTTCCGGCGGATCGGTGACCCATAGGCCGAACAGGTGACCGTCCCGGACCTCTGCCGCGGCGTGCCCGACCTGCGCGGGCGTGCCGTACGCGACGATCAGGTTGAGCGCGTTGACATGCGCCTCGAACAGCCGGCCCACGGCCAGGTTGCCCTGTCCCAGGATCGTCAGCAAGCGGAGGATCAGGTCCATGCCGCCTGGCTCGGTGCCTGCGCCAAGCCCGCCTTGGTTCGTGGGCAGTGGCGCCCTGAGCGCCCCAATCTCGCGCAAGGCTTGGATGTCCTGCTCCGGAAACGCCTCCTCCGCGTCGAGTGCCGCCGCGCGGGCTTGCATGGCCGGCAGCAGGCGGGCGAGGGCGGACAGCAAGGCATCGTACGTCACGCCATGCGGCCGCCGCGCCGGTCCTGCCGGCCCAGGTGGGCATCGCCAGCCAGCACCACGAAAAGGCGAGACGAGGATGAGCGACGGAAGTTGCGCTGAGAAACGGAACGAATCGACCGCATGAACCCTTGGTTTGTTGCCTGCTTCCGCACTATGCGGGCACGGCCTCCGTTTGCGCCAGCACCCAAAGGTTGCCGTCCCGTCGCCTCATCCGCCGCGCGTCATGAGTTCGTGTTGAGCCGCCCCGGCAGCGTCCGCGCCGCGAGCCGGGTCGGCGCGCTCGACATCGGCTTCGTCGAGACCGGCGGCATGGCGTCGCGGGTCGAGAAGCCGGCGCGGGTCGTGGTCCGCCTGGGCGGCGACGAGGTAGGCGTGGCGGGGGGGGTCGCGGGCTACCTCGGGCCCCC
>CAXUIQ010000347.1:1358-4778 GCA_964250815.1 uncultured Acetobacteraceae bacterium | reverse complement strand
ACCCTGGCCCGCCCCGGCCCTGGCGGCGTCCTGCTCAAGCTGGTGAAGCCCGGCCAGGACCGCCGCGCCGACCTGCCGACCATCGGCCCGGCCACCTTGCGCGCCGCCGCGGCGGCCGGGCTGCGCGGCGTGGCGTTCGAGGCCGGGGGCACCTTGTTGACCGACCGCGCCGGGTGCATCACCGAGGCGGACGCTGCCGGGGTGTTCCTGCTCGGCATCGACGCCACCTCAGCAACCCAGGACAAAGGACCGGTCCCATGAGCAACCCGCGCCTGCTGCACACCATGCTCCGCGTCAGGGATCTGGACGCAAGCGTCGCGTTCTACACCAAGCTGCTCGGCATGAAGGAGCTGCGCCGGAACGAGGTCCCCGGCGGGCGCTACACGCTGGCCTTCGTCGGCTACGGCGACGAGAGCGACACCAGCGTGATCGAACTCACCTACAACTGGGACCAGGAAGGTCCGTACGAGATCGGCAGCGCCTTCGGCCACCTCGCGGTGGGGCTGCCGGACGTTTACGCCGCGTGCGACGCGCTGAAAAAGGCGGGCGCGAAGATCACCCGGGAGGCCGGGCCGGTGAAGCACGGCACCACGGTGATCGCTTTCGTCGAGGACCCGGACGGCTACAAGGTCGAGCTGGTCCAGCGCGCCTGACGCCGGACGACCCGCTCGCGCGCCTGACACGGCGCACCGTCCGCATCGGCGTGACCGGGCTGGCGCGGGCCGGGAAGACGGCGTTCCTGACTTCGCTGGCGGCGAACCTGCTGGCGCTCGGCGCCGGCCATGCGGTGCTCCCCGGCTTCGCCCGGCGCCTGAAGGGGCGATGGGTGGAGGTCGCGCTGGCGCCGTCCGGCGTGTCCGGCCTGCCGCGGTTCGACCACGCGCGGCATCTGGCGGCGCTCACGCGCGATCCTCCGGCCTGGCCGGAACGCACGAGCGCCGCTTCCATGCTGGCGCTTGACATGGTTCTGGGACGCGAGCGCTTCGGGATCACCTTGCCGCCGCAGCGGCTGCGGCTCGAATTGCTGGACTACCCCGGCGAGTGGCTGCTCGACCTGCCGTTGCTGCGCGCCGGCTTCGCCGACTGGTCGGCCGCCGTGCTGCGCCGGCTTGAGACGCCGGCCATGGCCCCGCATGCGGCGGAGTTCATGGCGTTCAACGGCGCGCTCCCGGCCGGTGCGCCGGCGGACGAGGCGCTGGCGGCGACCGGGCACCGGCTGTACCGCGCGATGCTGCACCGCCTGCGGGACGAGGCCGGGCTGTCGCTGCTGCAGCCGGGCCGCTTCCTGATGCCGGCGCCGGGTCCGGAGCCGGCCTGGACGCCGTTCTTCCCGAATTTGGGCACCGGCGGCTTGGGCAACCTGTTGGCCCGGCGCTACGCCGCCTATGTCCAGGCGGTGCAGCGCGACCTCGACGAACCGATGTTCGGCAACCTCGACCGGATCGTGGTCCTCGTGGATCTGCTCACCGCGCTGCACGCCGGGCCGGACGCTTTCGGCGACGCGGCGGCGGCGGTCGCGGCGGCGGCAGGCGCGTTGCGCTGGGGGCGGTCCTGGTTCGAGACCGCCTGGGCGTTGGGCAACCTGCGCTGGCCGCCCCGGGTGGTGTCCCGGGTCGCCTTCGCGGCGACCAAGGCCGACCACGGGGCCGACCGGCAGCGCGGCAACCTTGCGGCGCTGCTGCGCAACGTGGCCCATGGCGGCATCGGCGGCCCCTCCGGGTTGCTCGACGCGGCCGAGGTGCCGACCAGCCACTTGCCGATCGCCGCGGTTCGCTGCACCGAGGACTTCGTGTGGACGCTCGACGGCCGCCCGGTGTCGGCGGTGCGCGGGCGGCGGATCGGCGACGAGCGGCTGCTGCGCTCCTACCCCGGCGAGGTGCCGGACCGCCCGCCGGACGATGCGTTCTGGGCGCATCCGTTCCTGCAATTGCCGGACTTCGAGCCGCTGCGCCCTCCGCTGGACGGCCGCGGCGGCGTGCCGGAACTGGGCCTGGACGCCCTGCTTTGTTTCCTGCTGGATGACGCGCTGTGAGGGTCGAGCCGCGGATCGAGCTTGAAGGGGCGCCGGCGCCCCGGCTGGAGCCGGCGCTTCCAGCCGGGGGCGCGACGGGCGATCCCGCGCCGCCGGCGACCGGGACGGCTGCGCTGGCCTTTCTGGGCGTGGGCGTGCTGGCTTTGGGCCTGGCCGGGCTGTCGGTCGGCAACTTCGTGGCGGACCAGTTTGCCCGGGCGGCCTGGCTGGGCTGGGCGACGCTCGGCGTCGCGGGCGCGGGGTTCGGGCTGATCGGCGCGGGCCTGCTGCGGGAAGTGCGGGCGCTGCTGGCGCTGCGGCACGTCGATGGGCTGCGCGACGCCTTCGCGTCGGGCGATGCCGGGCGGATGATGCGGGCGGCCTCGTCATGGTCCCGCACCGTGCCGGGCGGCTCGGCGGTCGCGCCGGCCTTGCAGGCCGTGAACGACCCCGACGCGGCGCTCGCCCTGCTGCGCGCCGGACCCTGCCGGGCGCTGCGGGACGAGGCGGACCGTTTGGGCCGGAGCGCGGCGGTGCAGGCGGTGGCGGGCATCGCCGCGATCCCGTCCCCGGCGCTGGACGTGCTGTTCGTGGCCTGGCGCGGCGTAAGGTTGGTGCGGCAGGTGGCGGCGCTGTATGGCGTGCGGCCCGGCTTGCTGGGGACGCTTGGGCTGCTGCGGCGGACGGCGACCGCGGCGACTTTGGTGGGCGCCGCGAGCATCGCCGGCAACACCGCCGCCCACGCCGTGCTGTCCAGCCCGCTGCTGGCCCATGCCTTGGGCGACGCCGCGGCGGCGGGTGTCGCGGCGCGTCGCTTGCTGGTGCTGGCCCGGGCCACGGCGCTGGCCTGCGACCCGGTGCCGCCGGGTTAGATGCGGCTGGCGTCGAGTGCCGCTTGCAGGATGTAGGCGGCGGCCATTTGATCGACCACGGCGGCGCGCTTGCGCCGGCTCATGTCGGCTTCGGCGATCAGGAAGCGATTGACGGCGCTTGATGACAGGCGCTCGTCCCACAAGGCCACCGGCAGGCCGGCCGCGTCGGACAGCGCGAGCGCCCAATCCCGCACCGCCTGCGCCGCCGGACCCATGGTGCCGTCCATCGACAGCGGCCAGCCGACGACCACGCCGCCGGCGCCCTCGCGCCGGGCGATGCCGGCAAGCTCGGCCGCCACGGGGGCGAGCTTGCCCCGGCGCAGGCTGCCGTAGGGGCTGGCCAGCATCAGGCCGACATCGGACAGCGCGAGGCCGATGGTCTTGGCGCCGGGATCAAGGCCGATCAGGCGTTGGCCCGGCGCCAAACGGCCCCGCAAATCCGCGATGTTGAACAGAGGCATGTCGGCCGGTATGGTCCCGCGCTTCGGCAGCCCGGCGCGGGCTGCGCCCCCCGGCGTACCATAAGGCCGGCCCGCC
>CAXUIQ010000347.1:0-1348 GCA_964250815.1 uncultured Acetobacteraceae bacterium | reverse complement strand
GGTCCCGCGCTCTGGCAGCCCGGGGTGGGCTGTCCCACGATGCTAGCATAGGGTCCACCATCCATGTCGCTCGATCCCGCGACCGTCCGGCGCATCGCCCGGCTCGCCCGCATCCACGTCGGCGGCACAGAGGCCGAGCAGTTGGCCCACGAGTTGAACAGCATCCTGGGCTGGATCGAGCAGTTGAACGAGGTGGACGTGGAAGGGATCGACCCCCTGACCGGCGCGGCGCAAATGGCGATGCGGCTGCGCCCCGACGCCGTGACCGATGGCGGCATCCCGGAGGAGGTGCTGGGCAACGCGCCTGACCGGGCGGGGCCGTTCTACGCCGTGCCGAAGGTGGTCGAGTGATGCTGACCGACCTTTCCTTGGTCGAGGCGCGGGACGGGCTGCGCCGGCGGGCGTTCTCGGCGGCGGAGCTGACCGAGGCGCACCTGGACGCCGTGGCGGCGCTGAACCCACGGCTCAATGCCTTCATCACCGTGTCGGCCGACATGGCGCGGGCGCAGGCGGCAGCGGCGGACGCGGCGCTTGCAGCCGGGGAGGACCGCCCGCTGCTGGGCCTGCCGCTGGCGATCAAGGACCTGTTCTGCACGGACGGCGTTCGCACCACCGCCGGCAGCCGCATCCTGGAGCCGTTCGTGCCGCCATACGAGAGCACGGTCACGGCGAACCTGCTGCGGGACGGCGCGGTGTTCCTGGGCAAGGCCAACCTCGACGAGTTCGCGATGGGGTCGTCCAACATGACCTCGGCCTTCGGGCCGGTGCAGAACCCGTGGACCCGGGCGGACGGCGCGGCCTTGGTGCCCGGCGGATCGTCCGGCGGGTCGTGCGCGGCGGTCGCGGCGCGGATGGCGCTGGGAGCGACGGCAACGGATACGGGCGGCTCGATCCGGCAGCCGGCGTCGTTCTGCGGCATCGTGGGCGTGAAGCCGACCTATGGGCGCTGCTCCCGCTGGGGCATCGTGGCCTTCGCGTCGTCGTTGGACCAGGCCGGGCCGGTGGCGCGGACGGTGGAGGACTGCGCGGTGCTGCTCGGCAGCATGGCGGGGTTCGATCCCAAGGACAGCACGTCCGCGGACCGTCCGGTGCCGGACTTCGCCGCCGCCTGCCGCCGGGGCGTCCGGGGCCTTCGCATCGGCGTGCCGCGCGAGTACCGCAGCGACGCCATGCCGGCGGAGATTGAGGCGATGTGGCAGCGGGGCCTGGCCTGGCTGCGCGACGAGGGCGCGGAGATCGTGGACGTGTCGCTGCCCCATACCAAGTATGGCCTGGCGACCTACTACATTGTGGCGCCGGCGGAGGCGTCCAGCAACCTGGCCCGCTACGACGGCGTGCGGTTCGGACG
>CAXUIQ010000346.1:0-4803 GCA_964250815.1 uncultured Acetobacteraceae bacterium | reverse complement strand
AGCCGCCCGGTGTTGGGCGTCGCGTTGATGGTGCCGGCGCCCACGAACGACACCACGCCGGCCACCGCCGGGTCGCGCTGCGCCACCTCCGCAAGCTCCGTTTGCAGGCCCGCCATGCGCGGCACGGAGGCGCTTTGCGAGGCTTCCGTCACCGCGACGATCACGCCGGTGTCCTGCTGCGGCAGGAAGCCCTTGGGCGTCAGCACGTACAGCAGGACCGTGCCGCCCAGCGTGCCCACCGCGACCAGCAGCACGAGACCCTGCCAGCGCAGCGCGACGGCGAGCGTGCGCTGGTATCCCCGGGTCAGGCGGACGAAGCCGTGCTCGAACCATCCGGTCAGCCAGTTCGGCTTCGCGTCCGCCCGCAGCAGCCGCCCGCACATCATGGGGGTCAGCGTGAGCGACACCGCGGCGGACACGATGACCGAGGCGCTCAGCACCACCGCGAACTCGTTGAACAGCCGGCCCACCACGCCGGTCATGAACAGCAGCGGGATGAAGACGGCCACCAGGCTCACGGTGAGCGACACGATGGTGAAGCCGATCTGCGCGGCGCCGCGGTAGGCGGCCTCCAGCGGCGGCACCCCGTCCTCGATGAAGCGGACGACGTTCTCGATCATCACGATGGCGTCGTCCACCACGAAGCCGGTCGCGACGGTCAGCGCCATGAGCGACAGGTTGTCCAGGCTGTAGCCGCACAGCGCCATGATCCCGAAGGTGCCGATCAGCGACAAGGGGAGCGCGATGGCCGGGATCAGCGTGGCCCGCGCGCTGCGCAGGAACAGGAAGATCACGAACACGACGAGGCCGATGGACAGCATCAGGGTGAACTGCACGTCGGCGACCGAGGCGCGGATCGTCTCCGTCCGGTCCACCACCACCGCCATCGCCACCGCCGCCGGGATGGCGCGCGTGAGCGCCGGCAGCGCGTCCTTGATGGCGGCCACGGTGGAGACGATGTTGGCGCCGGGCTGGCGCTGGATGTCGAGCACCACGGCGGGGCTGCCGTTGAACCAGCCGGCCACCCGGTCGTTCTCCACGCCGCCGATCACGGTCCCTACGTCGGACAGCCGGACCGGCGAATTGTTCTTGTACGCGATCACCAGGTCGCGGTAGGCCGCCGGCGTCACGAGCTGGTCGTTGGCGCCCAGCGCGTAGGCCTGGCGCGGCCCGTCGAACCCGCCCTTGGCGCCGTTCACGTTGGCGGACGCCACCGCGTTGCGTACGTCCTCCATCGACAGGCCGTAGGCCGCGACCCGCGCCGGATCGACGCGCACCCGCACCGCCGGGCGCAGGCCGCCCTGCACCGTGACCTTGCCGACGCCGTCGATCTGGCTGAGCTTCGGCTGCAGCAGCGTGTCGGCGGCGTCGCTGATCCGGTCGATGGGCACGCTGTCGGAGGTGAGCGCCAGCGACAGGATCGGCGCGTCGGCCGGGTTCACCTTGGCGTAGATGGGCGGATACGGCAGGCTGACCGGCAGCGTTCCGGCCGCCGCGTTGATCGCCGCCTGCACGTCCTGCGCCGCGCTGTCCAGCTTGCGGTTCAGGTTGAACTGCAGCGTGATCTGGCTGGTGCCTTCGCTGCTGGTGCTGGTCATGGTGGACAGCCCGGTGATCTGCCCGAACTGCCGCTCCAGGGACGCGGTGATCAGCGTCGCCACCGTGTCCGGCCCGGCGCCCGGCAGTTGCGTCGTCACCTGGATCGTCGGGAAATCCACCGTCGGGAGTGCTGCCACCGGCAGCGTCCGGTAGCCCAGCACGCCTCCCAGCAGCACGGCCACCGCCAGGAGGCAGGTCGCGACCGGACGCGCGATGAAGGGGGCGGAGATGCTCACCGGTCAGGAACTCGACCGGCCGCGCCGCTGGGCGATGCCGGGGCCGCTCCGCTCCTTGGGCACGGCGCCGGGCGCGTTGCCGTCCGGGCCGGCCAGCGCGACCTTGAGGCCGTCCGTCAGCCGCTGCGCGCCATCGACCACGACCTGCTCCCCGGTGCGCAGGCCGTCGGCCACCACGCTCACCTGGTCGTCCTCGTGCCCGACCGTGACCGTCCGCCGCTGCGCCACCAGGCCCGGCGCGACCACGAACACGAAGGCGCCGCGCGGGCCGCGCTGCACGGCGGCGGTGGGCACGGTCACGACGCTGCGCTGGGTTTCGGCCAGCATCCGCACGTTCACGAAGCCACCGGGCCACAGCAGCAGCTTGTCGTTGGGGAAGGTCGCCTTGAGCTTGATGGTGCCCGTGGCGGGATCGACCTGGTTGTCCAGCACGGCGAGCTGGCCGCGGTCCAAGGGATCGGCCGTGGCACCGCCCTGCTTCAGCGCCAGCACCTCCGGCATCCCGTCCTGCATCGCGTTCGCCACCACCGGCAGCGCCTGCTGCGGCAGGGTGAACACCACGGAGATCGGCTTCAACTGCGTGATCACCGTGAGCGGCACGAGGTCGGCGGGATGCACGATGTTGCCGAGATCGACCTGGCGCAGCCCGATCCGCCCGTCGATGGGCGCCTTGATGTCGGTGTAGCTGAGTTGGGTGCGCGCCGTGTCGATCTGCGCCTGGTCGCCGCGCACCTGCGCTTCCAGCTGCGCGGCCTGGGCACGGGCAGTGTCCACCTGCTGCCCGCTGCTGTAGTTGTTGGCGGCGAGCTTCGCGTAGCGCCCGACATCCAGGCGGGCGTTGGCCAGGTTCGCCTCGTCCTGCTGCTTCTTCGCCACCGCGGAGTCGAGGGCCGCCTGGTAGGGCCGCGGGTCGATCCGGGCCAGCAGGTCGCCGGCATGGACGTCCTGCCCCTCGTGGAACCGCACCTCGACCAGCGGGCCGTCGATCATCGCGCGGATGGACACGAGGTTGAACGCCTGCACCGTGCCGAGGCCGTCGAGATAGACCGGCACGTCCCGCGTCTCGCTCCGGGCGGTCAGCACCGGGATCGGCGCCGGCTCCTCCCCGGCGGCGCCGTGGCGGCGCCCGCCCCCGCTTCCACCCGCGCCGGCCTGCTCCGTCGGGGCCGGGCGGAACCAGGTGTAGTACCCGGCACCGCCGGCCGCCCCCAGCAGGAACAGGATCAGCAAGGCGCGCTTCATGATCCGGCCTCCAAGGACGCCGACGCGGGTTGGGTCCAGCCGCCGCCCAGCGCCTTGTAGAGGTTCACCAGCGCCTGGAACCGCGCCAGCCGGATCTGGGTCACGAGGTCCAGGTCGCTGTACAGCGTGACCTGCGTGTTGAGCGACGTGATGATGTCGATGGTCCCTGCTTCGAGCTGCGCCCGCGCGATGTCGGCCGAGCGCTGCGCCACCGCGACGGCCTGGCGCTCCAGCTTCTCCTGCTCGGTGGCATAGCGCAGCGCCGCCAATGATTGTTCCACGTCCGTGAAGCTTTGCAGCACCGCCCGGCGGTAGTCCGCCAGCAGCTCGTCGTAGCGGCCCTTGGCCTGGTCGAGCTGCCCGCGGCGCAGCCCATTGTCGAAGATGGTCTGCGTGAGGTTGCCGGCAAGCTGCGCCACCAGGGTGCCCGGCCCCGTGATGGCCGTCAGCACCGTGCTGGTCAGCCCGCCCGAGGCAGTGAGCTGCACGCTCGGGAAGAACGCGGCGCGGGCGGCGCGGATGTTGGCGTTCTCCGCTTGCAACTGCGCTTCCGCGTTGGCCACGTCCGGGCGCCGGGCCAGCAGCTCGCTCGGCAGGCCTGGGGCGACCAGCGGCAATGGCAGCTTCTCCAGCGAGCCGCCGGTGACGAGGAGCCGCTCCGGCGGCAGGCCGGTCAGGATGCCGAGCGCGATCCGCTGTTGCTCGACCGTGTTGCGCAGGTTCGGCAGGTTCGCGCGCTGCCCGGCCACCAGCGCCTCCTGCTGCGACACGTCGAGCGCGTTGGCGGTGCCGACCGTGAGCCGTGCCCGGAACGCGCCCAGGATGCGCTCGGCGTCGCGCAGGTTGCGCCCGGCGACGGCCAGCCGGTCCTGCCCGGCGAGCACCTGGAAGTACGTGTTGGCGACGGAGGTCACGACGTTGAGCGCGACCGTCTCCTGGTCGAACCGGGTAGCGACGGCGCTGGCCTGCGCCGACTGGGCCAAGGCGCGGTTGCGGCCCCAGAAGTCCAGGTCGTAGGACACCTCCAATGCCCCGGTATAGACCCGGCTGTCGAAATAGCGCTGGGTCGGTCCCGACCGCGGAAGGAGCGCGCCGGTGGCGGGGTCGATGCCGAAGCCCGACCTGCTGCTGGTGCCTTGGATGCCGGTGCGGCGGTAGCTGTCGCTGGCGGTGGCGTCGAGCGACGGCAGCAGCGGCGCGCCGTTGATCCGAACCTGGGCGTCCGCCTGCACGATGCGGGCCGCCGCGGCGGCAAGGTCGTTGTTGTGGGCCCGGGCGCTGGCGATCAGCCCGTCCAGCTCCGGGGAATGGAAGTTGCGCCACCATCCCTCGGGCGGCCAGGCCGCCTCCGCCGTGTCCGCCGTGGCGCGGAAGGCCGGCGGCACGTCGAGCGCTGGGCGCTGGTAGAACGGCCCCAGGCTGCACCCGGCCAGCGCCGCCGGGATCAGCAGCGCCGCGCCCATGAGCAGCGCCGCGGGCGTCATCATGGCCGCCGGCGCCAGGGAAGCGCCGGCCCGCCCCGCACGTCCTCCCATCACCGCGGGCCTGAGTTCTGCGTGGTTTCGGCGAGCTTGGCGCGGCCTTCCGGCGACAAGGTGCCGATGGCCACCAGCAGGCTGTCGCCGAACCGGCCGGACGTTTCCGCCCAGCGGGTCTGGAAGGCGACCATCCGCTCGTGGACGGCCTTCTCGTCGTACGGGTTCTGCGCGATGCTGCGGGCGAGGTC
>CAXUIQ010000345.1:0-4814 GCA_964250815.1 uncultured Acetobacteraceae bacterium | reverse complement strand
GCCGCCGCAGCCGGGAGCCGGGCCCGGCCCGGGCGGCGGCACCGTCGCGGCGCTGCGTCCGGAGAAGAACATCGCCCGGCTGCTGCGCGCCTTCGCCTCCGCGGCGCCGGACGGGCCGGCAGGCCTGCTCATCGCCGGCGACGGGCCGGAACGCCCGGCGCTGGAAGGATTGGCGCGAGAGCTTGGGATCGCCGGCCGCGTCCGCTTCGCCGGGCACGTCGCCGATCCCGCAAGGCTGCTCAGGCAGTTGGACGTGTTCGCCATGTCGTCCGATACCGAGCAGATGCCTTTGTCGCTGCTGGAAGCGATGGCGGCCGGGCTGCCGGTGGCGGCGACAAGCGTGGGCGACATCCGCTCGATGCTGGCGCCTGCCAACGCGCCCTACGTCACCGCCTTGGACGACGCGGCGCTGGCAGCCGGGCTGCGGGCGCTGCTGGCAGACGCCGGGCTGCGCCGGACGCTGGGCGCAGCCAACCGCGCCAAGGCGGAGCAGGACTTCAACCAGGACGCGATGTTCCAGGCCTGGGCGGCCGCCTTCGACGGCACGCTGGGGCCAGCGCGGCCAGGCTGAGTCCGCCCAGCACCTGAATCCGCATACGCTGAGCCTGCCAGGGCAAGGCAGCCATGCCGGCAGTCACAAACCTATGAATAGAATATCCTATATACCGATAGCGTAACGATGGTATATGCTGTCACAGGAGCGTGAGGCGGACGGAGGGAGTTTCGCGGGATGAGGAGCCAAACCAAACGGGCCAAGCCTGCTCGCCCTCTTGGCACGGCGGGAAGCGGGCCGGCCCTGAAGGACGCGCCGCAGCCGATGGTGCTCAGTGGCTGGCCGAACGAGGACGAGGCGCGGTCCGACCCGTCCCGCAACAGGTTCCGCCACAACCTGAGCCGCATCATGGCCGAGCGCAAGCTGACCCAGGCCGGCTTGGCGCGGACGATGCACGTGTCGCGCGTTGCCGTGCACGCCTGGATTTGGGGCACCTGCTTTCCGGAAACCTCCCGGCTGATCCGGCTCGCGCAGACGCTGAACGTGCCGATCGGCATGTTGCTGGAGGGCGGCGACAGCGCCCCCGCAGCCGCCCCCGCCCCCTCCAACGAAGAGTTCCTGCTGCTTGAGGCGTTCCGCAAGCTGCCGAACACCGCCCGGCTCACCCTGCTGGCGGACGCCTACGAACTGACGCAGTCCAGCGTCGGCAAGCTGCAGCCGAGCGGATCGCCTTGACCGCCGGCATTCGAGCGGATTGCGGATCAGTCCAGCAAGGTAGCCTGCGTGGGGACACCATCCCCGGCCGTTGCTGGGGAGCGGTTGCGAGAGCCTCGGGGATGGCGTGCTTGAGGGCTTCCCGGTTTCGAACCGCTTTGGCGCGCTGGTTCGTTTTCAGCCCGGTTTGTGTTCAGCCCGGTTTGTGTTCAGCCCGGTTTGTGTTCGGCCCGGTTTGTGTTCAGCCTGGACCCGGCTTGCCCGATGGGGCTCATGTCCGGCACCCAACGCCCGCCCGGCGCCGTGCCGCGGGCGCGCTGGCCGTGGGGCGCGCGGGCATGGGTGCGGGTCAGGCGCGTGTCGAAACCGCTTTCATCAGGCAACGCGAATCGGGCCGGGTCGATGCCGGCCGTTTCGGCCCGCCACGCGGCGCGGCGGGCTGCCACGTCCACACGGTGCCAGCCGCGAACGCGAAACGTTTGTACTTGCGCCCCCAACCGAGCGGTTTGAGCGCGCGGCAGACCACTGCCGGGCTGCGCCGCCCGCCGGCACGTCCCGCCGGTGCCGGCCCCGACGGCGAGCTGGGGCTTTTGCCATGCATGCGCCATCAAGGCCGTGTTCCCCAGGCCCGGCGCCTTCCAACTTTCGTCAACGCGATCTCCGTGGTGCACCGATTGTCGGATGCGGTCCCGGTCAGCAGGTTGCCGGCAATCTTTCCTCGAAGCACGGTGAAGTTGTGGAACCCGTGCGGGCTGCTCCACAGCCCGGAAGCTCGAAGGGTGCCGTCCGCACCCACTGTGCCCGTGATCTTCGTATCCGGATTGAAGAGCTGCATCCTCAGGCTCCCGCCGGCGACGTCGGCTGCGGTCCTGCCCGTCGCTGCCGTGATCCCGCACGCTTCCAGGAGGTTTGACTCTCGGGTTCCGACATACCGCCCGTCGTACAGCGTGGATGGATCGGGGTTGGAAACGCCGGAGCAGCCGCACAGCGCGGGAATGGCCAGCGCCAAACGCCAGGACAAACGGGCAGGCGCGCGGGAGCGCTTCCATGAGGGGTCCGTGTGCAAGCCAGGCCGACCTTCGTTCCGGACGCATGAGCACGCCCGGCCGCAAGCTTATGACCGTTCCCGATCGGGACCAACTTGACCGGCCGATCGGGCCGGGGGGACCGGAACCATGGCCCCCGCGCAGATGCTTCGGCAGGACCGCTCCGCAGCGGAAGCGGCGAGCGGGCCATGGCAGCATGCGGTTGGGCCGTGGCAAACTGCTCCGTTGACGCGACCCTGCCCGGCGGATGGCAGGTCAAGGCGCACCACATCGTCGTGAGGACCGGGAAAGCCCATGCGCTGCCGTTCCGCGCCGGCAAGGCTCCCATCATGGCCGGCGTAGCCGTCCCGGACAACCCGTGCCTCGACGCCGCGCCACGCATCGAGCTTGAGCGCGTGCGCAAGGCTATTCTGGCGCGCGACGTGGCGCCGGAGGGCCTCGATCCGCCAGGCCTGGTCGGCGAGGTGCTGGCCTCCGTCATGCCCCGGACCGCCGATCCCGGCGTTTTGCGGCTGGAGCGGCGGCGCATCCTGCTGGAACGGATGGGGTGGGATTCGAACCCACGGCGGGCTTGCACCCGCGGCGGTTTTCAAGACCGCTGCCTTAAACCGCTCGGCCACCCATCCGCATCGCTTGGCGCTCTCACTATCTGCTGGCCAGCCGTTTATCAAGGTGCGACGAATGCCTGGCGCGGCTCGCGCGGCCGAGGCCCGCCTGCAACGTCGCACCGTGTTCCTGAAAGGGTCGAGGATGGCGCGGGGCCGGTCAGCAAGGTGCGGCATGCCAGCGGCGATGCTGCTGCTCGCGGCGCCGGCGCCGGCGGCGCCCGATGATCCCTACGGCACGCTGTCCCGCCTCGTCGGCCACAGCAAGGCCGAGCTGATCCAGCGGTTCGGCCCGCCGGCCGAAGTGGTTCCCACCATCGACGGGGAGCGCCTGTTCTACGAGACGCTGGACGCCGGCCAGGTCGGGGGCGTCAGCGGGCGGGACACGCGCGCCGGCGGACCCGGCGATTCCGGGCTGTTCCCGCGCACCTACTCCTTCCGGTGCAGAACCGAGGTGGTCATCGCCGACGGCCGCGTGCGGGCGTTCAACCGGAGCGGCAACGATTGCCGTTGACCCCGGAACGGCGCCCAGCCCGCGCGACAGGGCATGCAAGACCTCGGGCAAGACCCAGCACAACTACTTGTGATCCCAGGGTTCAAGGAGGGACCCGGCCCAGACAGCACTTCGCGGCAAGAACGGCGGCCGGCCGAGCCTTGAAACTCGCAATCGAGACAGCACAGGCCACGCCGGAATTGAGAATGCTTATCATTTACACCGTTGCGCCCTTGTCTTGACTGCGCAAGCCCCGGCCCTAATTGCTGGCCCATGCGCAACTTCTCTGACCTGACCGAACGCGACTTGCTTGCCCTCGCCATCTCCAGCGAGGAGGAGGACGGCCGCGTTTATGCCGACTTCGCCCATGACCTGCGGGACGAGTATCCCGGCAGCGCCCAGATGTTCGCCGACATGGCGGCCGAGGAGAACGAGCACCGCCGCAAGCTGATCGACGTGTTCGCGGAGCGGTTCGGGCCGCACATCCCGCTCGTGCAGCGCCAGGAGGTGCGGGGCTGGGTGCAGCGCAAGCCGGCCTGGCAGGTGCGCGCCATGGGCATCGAGGCGGTGCGCCGGCACGTGCAGCAGATGGAACAGGACGCCGGGCGCTTCTACCAGCAGGCCGCGTCCCGGACCTCGGACGCGGCCGTTCGCAAGCTGCTCGGCGACCTCGCCCAGGCCGAGCTGGAGCACGAGAACACCGCCGGCGCCATCGAGCAAAAGCGGCTGCCCGGCGAAACCCGCGTGGCCGAGGACGACAACGCGCGCAAGCGCTTCGTGCTGCAGGTCATCCAGCCCGGCCTCGTCGGGCTGATGGACGGCTCCGTGTCCACGCTGGCCCCGGTGTTCGCAGCCGCTTTCGCGACCCACAACTCCTGGAACGCTTTCCTGGTCGGCATGGCCGCCTCGCTCGGCGCCGGCATCTCCATGGGGTTTGCCGAGGCCTTGGCGGACGACGGCAAGCTGTCGGGCCGCGGCACGCCGCTGCTGCGCGGCCTGGTCTGCGGCCTGATGACGGTCGCAGGCGGCATCGGCCACACGCTGCCCTACCTGATCCCGGACTTCGTCACCGCGACGGTCGTGGCGGGCATTGTGGTGGTGGTCGAGTTGGCGACGATCGCCTGGATCCAGTGGAAGTTCATGGACACCCCGCCGCTTTCCGCTGCCGCCAAGGTGATGCTCGGCGGCGCGCTGGTCCTCGCCACCGGCATCCTGATCGGCAGCGCGTAGAAGCCGGGCGCCGCCGCGCCGCTCAGTCCAGCGCGAAGGCCGGCGTCACCCGGATGCGCGCCATCATGCCGCCGTCCTCGTGCTCCAGGATGTGGCAGTGGTACACGAAGTCCCCGACCTGCGAGAACGGCGCGCGGATCGCGACCGCCGGGGACACGCAAGGCGCCGGCGTCCCGCCGGGTCCCGCGCGCCACGACGCGACGGTGCCGTCGCACCCCCCTGCCGCGCCGGGC
>CAXUIQ010000344.1:0-4817 GCA_964250815.1 uncultured Acetobacteraceae bacterium | reverse complement strand
CCCAGCGCACCCGCCCGTCGTCCCGCCCGACCGCCGCCAAGGATTGGTCGATGGTCTGCACGAACAGCCAGTCGCCCGCGAGCCAAGGCGTTTCGCTGCCGCCGACCTCGCGCTCCCACAGCCGCCGGCCGGAGCGCAGGTCGAGCGACACCAGCAGCCCGCCCACGCCGACCGCGAACACCCGGCCCCGGTCCACCCCCGGCAGCCCGGTGATCGCCGACAGGTCCACGCGGCTGTTGCGCCCGCGCGAGGAGGCCAGGCTGTCGCTCCAGGCGAGCGCGCCGCTGTCGGCACGCACCGCCGCAAGGTCGCCCGACCCGAACCCGCTCACGACCAGCCCTTCGCTGGTGGCCGGCGCCGCCTGGCCGAGCACCGTTGTGGCGCTCGCCGCCGCCTGATAGGCCCAGAGCCGGTCGCCCGTCTCGGCGCTGAGGGCAACCAGCTTGTCGTCGATCGTCGTCAAGTACAGCCGCCCGTCCGCCACCGTCGGCGCGGAGCGCGCGGGGATGCCCAGGGGCTTGCGCCAGCGGATGGCGCCGGCGCCGGCATCGAGCGCCAGCGCGTCCGCCCGCCCGGTGGTAACGTAAACAACACCTCCGACCGTCGCGATCCCGCCGCCCACGTTGGTGCTGCGGTCCTTCTCCTCCTGCGTCTCGGTCCGCCAGATGCGGCGGCCGGTCGCGAGGTCGAACGCCGACACCACCGCGTCGCTGTCCATGGCGAACACCCGGTCGCCCGCGACCAGCGGCTGCGCGGTGATCTTGGCGCGGTAGCCGCCGCCTTCCCCGATGCCGGCGCGCCAGTTCGGCGCCATGTCGCCGACCCGGACGTGGCCGACGCTATGGGTGACGGTGCCGCCCGCCTGCGGCCAATCCGGCAGGGCGGCCGCCGGCGGCACGGTCACGGGCCGCTGGTCCGCCGGGTCGGCTTCCAAGCCGCGCCGCGCCGCGCCTATTTCCTCGCGCTTGCCCGGAAGCGGCTCCTTGGTGTCGCTGAGCAGGTTGTCGATGGTGTTGCACGCCGCCGCTGCGAGCGGCAGCAGCAGCACGGCCCGGCGTTTCATCCCCGCGGCGCCGGCGGGGGGGCGGAGTCCGGAGCGGGAGGGGGTGCCGTCCCGCCCAGCCGGGCCAGCAGGCCGTTCGCCCGGCCACGCACGCCGTCCGGCGCGGTCGCGTCGGCGGCGAGGCTTCGCAGCGTGTCCCGCGCCGCGTCGGTGCGCCCGGTGCGCAACGCGAGCAGCGCCTGGTTCTCCAGCGCCAACGGCCGCCACGGGTTGCCGAGGCCCACCAATGGTTGCAGCCGCCCCTCGACCGCGGCGGGATCACCGGCGTCCACCTGGTGCTGCACCCACAACAGGTTAGCCAGGTCGCGCAGCAGCGGGTCCGCCGCGGTGTCGGCCGACAGCTTGTCCCACATCGCCAGCGCGCCGGGCAGGTCGCCGGTGCTGGCATGGAGCGCTGCGCTGCGCAGCCGGGCGACGCTGCGGTAGCCCTCGGGCGCGGTGGCCGCCAAGCGGTCGAACTCGGCCATGGCGGCGGTGCGGCTCGGCGTGGCCTGCCCGTCGGCCACCGCGGGGCCGTTCGCTTCGCGCATGGCGCCCAGGTAGGCGGACGCGACCTCGTTCGCTTGCCGCGCCGCGTGCCAGCGCCAGCCCTGCCATGCCCCGACGCCCGCCACGAGCGCCACGGCCGCCAGCGCCAGAAGCCAGCCGTAGCGGACCGCGAACTGCCTGGCCCGCTCGGCCCGCAGGTCGTCGTTCACCTCGTCGAAGATGTCAGCCACGCCCAGCTCCCAACGTCCGATCCCTGGTGTCCGCGCTTCATGCGTAGGGCACCTTGATTCGGGCGGACCATAGCGATGGCGGCACGGGGGAGCAAACCGGGCGTAACGCTTTGTTCACCCCGGCGTGGTGAGATGGCCTCATGCGCCCCATTCTTCTCCTCCTGCTGCTCAGCCTTCCGGGTTGCGCCCATTGGGCGGAGCCGACCGGCGCACTGGCTGCGGCCGACATCGCCTCCGTCGTCGTGTTCGGGCGCGGCATCGCCGACATCGGCGTGTCCGCCGTCAGCGGGCGGGACTGCTCGATCGTGCGGCTGGACCGCGGGCTGACCTACTGCGCGCCGGTCGAGCCGCCGCCCGACCCCGGCCCGTTCTGCACCCGCAGCTTGGGCGTCGTGGACTGCTGGATCAACCCGGACGCCCTGCCCATGCCGCAGCAGCCGGTGGCGGACGGCCCGGCACCCACGCCGGCACAGCAGCAATATCGCCACGCCCGCTGGCCAAAATCGCTCACCGCCGGCTTTTGACGGCTGCAAGACTGTCCTTCGAACGCCGCATGGGGGTAGGAACCAAGGTGCGCAACAATGCGCAAGCCTTGGCGTTGGCGCGCTGAAAGTCAGTTGGAGCAGCCCATGAATTCAACCCGTCGTATGTCCCTTGCCATCGTCGCCGCGGCGGCCTTGGCCGCCATGCCCGCCATGGCGCAGCGCCGGGACCCCGGCGTGTCGGGCCCGGTGTCGGGCACCATCTTCATGTCCGCGCAGGGCGCCGCGGCGGGGGTGGGCTATACTTGGGGCGACGGCGTGCTGCGCTACGGCGGCCGGACCCACCACTTCACGGTCAGCGGCGTGACCGTCGCTGATGTCGGCTACTCGCGCGTCACCGGGCGCGGCCGGGTTTACAACCTGAAGCGCCTGCAGGACTTCAGCGGCACCTACGTGGCGGCCACCGGCGAGGCAACGCTGGTGAACGGCATCGGCGGCCAGGTGCTGCGCAACGACAAGGGCGTGCAGATCCGGGTGGACCAGACAACCCGCGGCGCACGCCTGCAAGGCTCGGCGGATGGCATCACCCTGACCCTGAAGTAAGCCTCAGCCGCGGAACTGAACGAGCCGGCCGACGGGGCTGCCCAGCGCCTCGTCGTCCTGCATCACGACGTGCCCGCGCACTACGGTCGCCATCGGCCAGCCCGTCACCCGCATCCCGTTGAACGGCGTCCAGCCGCAGGGCGAGACGATCCAGCGGTTCTCGACCACCCGGTGGCGCTTCAAATCGACCAGGGTGAAATCCGCGTCGTAGCCGACCGCCAGCCGGCCCTTGCCCACCGCGCCATACACCCGGGCCGGCCCGGCGCACATCAGGTCCACCATCCGCGCCAGCGACAGCCGGCCCGCGGCCACATGGTCCAGCATGATCGGCACCAGCGTCTGCACCCCGGTCAGCCCGGCCGGGCACTCGGGCCAAGGCTTCTGTTTCGCCGCCAGGGCGTGCGGCGCGTGGTCGGAACCTATGGTGTCCACCCTGCCGTCCCGGACTGCCGCCCAGGCAGCGTCCCGATGGCGGGGGCCGCGGATCGGCGGGTTCATCACGCCCAAACCGCCAAGCTGCTCATAGACTTCGGGCGCCACCTGCGTCAGATGGTTCACCAGCAGTTCCACCGTCGCCACGTCGCGGTAGCCGCCGAGAAAGTCGAGTTCCTCGGCTGTCGAGACGTGCAGGATGTGCGCCGGACGCCCAGTCTTGCGGGCCAGCGCCATCAAGCGCCGCGTGCCGAGGAAGGCGCATTCCTCGTCGCGCCATTCCATGTGGCAGGCGTAGGGGTCGCCGGACTTGAACAGCCCCCGGCGGGCCTGCAGCCGGGCCTCGTCCTCGCTGTGAAACGACACGCGGCGCCGCCCGCTGCGCATCACCGCTTCCAGCGATGCGTCGTCCTCCACCAGCAGGTCGCCGGTGGAACTGCCGGCAAACACCTTCACGCCGCACACGCCGCGCCCGAACTCCAGTCCGGCCAGGTCCGGGATGTTCGACTTCGTGGCTCCGACATAAAGCCCGATGTCGCACCAGGCGTGCTGCTCCACGTAGTCCTGCTTCCAGGCCAGGCGGTCCGCGCCGGTGATCGGGGGCGAGGTGTTCGGCATGTCGAACACCGCCGCGAGGCCCCCCAGCACCGCGGCTTCCGTGCCGGTCGAAAGCGTCTCCACGGCGGGATCGCCGGGGTCGCGCAGGTGGACGTGCGGGTCGATCAGCCCCGGCAGCACATGCAGCCCGGCGGCGTCCAGCACCCGGTCCGCCGTGGCGCCGCCGGCCCCAAGCGCCGCGATCCGACCGTCGCGCACGCCGACATCGGTGGCGAACTCGCCCCAGGGCAGCACGCAGATGCCGCCGCGGATCAGCAGGTCGTAGTGGGCGGGCATGGCGCGCTCCTAACTCGCAAGGGCCTCGAACACGTCGCCCTCCGGCGGCAGCCCCAAGATGTGGGCGCGGTGCCACAGGGCGTAGAACAGCAGCGTCCAGGCGGCGAAGCCCTCCCGCCGCGTCCCGGCCGCGCGGAATAGGGCGGCGACGCGGCCGGGATCGGCGACTTCCGCCACGCCGGGCGGCGCGGCGCCCCAAGGCCCCCGCCGCGCGCCCAGCCCGCCCCCCCGGACTCGCGCGGCGCCGCGGCCGGTCTCCGCGCCTTCCGCCACGCCGGGCTGCGCGGCGACCAAAGGACCCAGCCGCGCGCCCTGCCCGGCGATCCAGGCGCCGACCGGGACGGTGAAGCCCTGCTTGGGCGCGAAAGGCCGGGCCGCCGGCATGTGCCGCGCCAGCCATTGCCGCAGCAGCCACTTGCCGCGCCCGTCCCGCACCTTCATCCCGTCCGGCAAGCGGTAGGCCGCCGCAGTCACGGCGGGGTCCAGCAGCGGCGTGCGGCCCTCGACCCCGTGCGCCATCAGGCAGCGGTCCAGCTTGAGCAGCAGGTCATGCGGCAGCCAGTCGGCCACGTCGGTCGCCTGCGCCACCGCCAGCCGGGAGCGCCCCGGCGTCGCGGCATGGGC
>CAXUIQ010000343.1:0-4827 GCA_964250815.1 uncultured Acetobacteraceae bacterium | reverse complement strand
GCCAGGGCGAGCAGGCGGTCGCGCTCGGCGGCCGACATCCGCAGCCGCGCCGCGAGGTCGAGGCCAGCGCGGGGCACCAGGGCGGCAAGCCGAAGCAGGGGATCGGCCGGCCCGCCCGCCCGCAGCATCCGGTCCAGGCGCAGGAGGTCGAACGGCCCCGGCAGCACCGCCGGCAGCACGCCTAGGGCGTCCATCAACCATATCGCGCCGCGCGGGTCGGGCGTCGCCAGGATGCGTTTCAGCTCGCTCCACACCCGCTCGGGCGACAAGCGGGCCAGGCCCGGCACGCCATCCCGCAGCGCATCGAGCGCCGCCGGGTCCGGCTCGCCGTGGCCGTAGCGGGCGTGGAAGCGGAAGAAGCGCAGGATGCGCAGGTAGTCCTCGCCGATGCGGGCCGCGGGGTCGCCCACGAAGCGGACCCGGCCCGCGCGCAGGTCCGCGGCTCCCTCGAAATAGTCGAACACCGCGCCGTCCGGCAGCATGGACATCGCGTTCATCGTGAAGTCCCGCCGGGCCGCGTCCTCCTGCCAGTCGGCGGTCCAGGCGACCTGGGCGTGCCGCCCGTCCGTGGCCTGGTCCCGGCGCAGCGTCGTGACCTCAAACCCCCGGCCGCCGCTGACCGCGGTGACGGTGCCGTGGTCCAATCCGGTAGGCACGGCGCGCAGCCCGGCGCCCTTCAGGGCGCGGGTCACGGCCTCCGGCGGGTCGGGGGTCGCAAGGTCGATGTCGGCGACGGCACGGCCAGCAATGGCGTCCCGCACGCAGCCACCAACCAGGCGGGCGCCGGGCAAGGCGGCGAGCACGGCTTGCAGCGCCGGGTCGGACAGGAACGCCGGCGGCGCGATGCGCAGCGCCGGCTGCGGGGTCATCCCGCGTGCCCCGGCGACATCACCCTGCGTGCCCCGGCGACACTATCCTGCGTGCCCCGGCACGACCCGCCCGTCGCGCAGTTGGGCCGGCACGTAGCGCGCCCCGGCAGGCAGGCGCTCGTGCATGCCGAACCAGGCCAGCCCGCCGCCGAACGCCAGCAAGCCCAGCAGGATGGCGGACAGCAGCCGCGGCGACGGCCCTGCCTGTCCGCGCGCCGCCGTCACGCGCCACAGGACATAGGCCGCGGCCGGGGCGAGGAACAGCGCGAGTTCGGCCCCCCGGATCATTGCGCCGCCACGGCGACCGCCCGCGCATCCCCTAGATCCTGGCCGCGCAGGCGGTGGGCCAGATGCACCAGGATGGCAGCGGTCGCGCCCCAGATGTAGTGGTCCGGATGCGGCCAAACCCAGAACTCCCGCATCCGGCCGCGGAAGGAGGCGCGCCGCCGCTCTGGCGCCGCCGGGTCGAGCAGGACGGACAGCGGCAGGGTGAAGATGGCCTCGACCTCCGCTTCCGAGGGCGTCAGCGCCAGGCCGTCCGGCAGCAGGGCCAGCACCGGGGAGATGCGGAAGCCGGTGCCGGTCAGGTAGTCCGGCAGACGGCCGACGAGTTCGGCGTCCTCCGGATGCAGGCCGATCTCCTCCTCGGCCTCCCGCAGCGCCGCGGCCTCGACCGAAGCGTCGGTCCGCTCCACCCGCCCGCCGGGAAACGCGACCTGTCCAGCATGCGACTTGAGCGAGGCCGCGCGCTTGGTCAACAGGATGCCGGGCCGTTCCCCATGCACGACCGGCACCAGCACGGCGGCCGGCACCGGGGGGCCGCGGCTCAGGTCCTGCGCGTCGTCGGAGGTGGAAAGGGCGGCAATGGCGTCCGGAGGAACGAGGGCCAGGCGCTCCCGCAGCGTCAGGAGGTCCAACCGCTCATGCCTCGCAATCGCAATCGGCGCCGTGCGGCAGGTCGCCAAGCGAGAAGAACTGCCCCTGGCTCCACACCCCCAGCACGCGGCGGCCCGCGACCAGCCCGGGCACCGCCAGCGCCACCAACTCATAATACACCGCCCGGCCGATCCGGGCCTCAAGCGCCATGTTCTCGGAGGTTCGGACCGTGATGTAGGGCGTCGGCTCGCGGGTCAAGCAATCGTGTTTCACCCGAATCGGGTGCTCCGCGCCTGCGGCCACGACCTGATCGACGTTGGTGCGGAAGGACAGCACCTGGTCGCGCCCGTTGCCGGTCCAGTCCATCTCGACGGCCAGCCAAGGCACGTCCTCGACCTGGATGCGGCCGCGCTCCGCAGGGGTTTCCAGCCAATAGTCCCCGTCGGCGCTGCGCTTCAGCACGCTGCTGAACAGGCAAACCATCTCCTTGCGGCCGATCGGGCTGCCGCGGTACAGCCAGGTGCCGTCGCGCTTGATCAGGAACGGCAGGTCGCCGCACTCGACGCGGGGCGACCGGACCCGCAACGGCGCCGCAGCGCCCGGACAGGCGGCGATCCCTCGCGAAATTTCGGGTCTAGCTGTTTGCCGCTCGGGCATGGCATCGTTCACGTCTGCGTCTCCGGGCAACGCCCTGCGTCCGTCGCCGTTCGCGATATAGGTAGTCTCCCCCTGTTGATGAAAGCCCCGGCATGGGCAGATCATGGGGGTCCACGTATCAGCCATTCCTTGGAGGAACCGCCGTTGCCGATAAGCGACACACAGGGCTTGGTGGGCGAGATCGAGGCGCTCGGCACCCGGGCGGCGGCGGCGCGGGCGGAGATCGGCCGGGTCATCTTCGGCCAGGAGCGGGTGGTCGAGGAGGTGCTTGTCACCTTGCTCTCCGGCGGGCATGCCCTTCTGGTCGGCGTGCCCGGCCTTGGCAAGACGCTGCTGGTGGACACGCTGGGCACCGTGCTCGGCCTGCAGCCCAAGCGGGTGCAGTTCACCCCGGACCTGATGCCCGCCGACATCACCGGCAGCGAGGTGCTGGACGACGACGGCCAGGGCCGCCGCAGCTTCCGCTTCGTGCCCGGCCCGGTGTTCTGCCAGTTGCTGATGGCCGACGAGATCAACCGCGCCAGCCCGCGCACGCAGTCCGCCCTGCTGCAAGCCATGCAGGAGGGGCGCGTGGCCTACGGCGGCGCCGACCATCCGCTGCCGCGCCCGTTCCACGTGCTGGCCACGCAGAACCCGCTGGAGCAGGAGGGCACCTACCCGCTGCCGGAAGCGCAGCTCGACCGGTTCCTGCTTCAAGTGGATGTGGGCTATCCAGACCTCGAAGCCGAGCGCACCATGCTGCTGGCCACCACGGGCGCCACAAAGGACCGCGCCCGCCCGGTGCTGACCGGGGAGGAGCTGATGGCCGCGCAAACGCTGATCCGCCGGGTGCCGGTGGGGGAGACCGTGGTGGACGCCATCCTGAACCTGGTGCGCGGGGGACGGCCGGAGACGACCGGCGTGGATGCGGTGCGCCGCCACGTCGCCTGGGGTCCCGGGCCGCGCGCCGCGCAGTCCCTGATGCTGGCCTGCCGCGCCCGCGCCGTGCTGCACGGGCGGCGGGCCCCCTGCCTCGACGACGTGGCGGCGCTCGCCCATCCGGTGCTGCGTCACCGCATGGCGCTGAACTTCTCCGCGCGGGCGGAGGGGGTCGGCCTTCCCGACGTGATCGACGGCCTGGTCGGGCAGGTGGTGTGAGGCGATGAGGCCGGCCCCATGACCGCCTTGGCCGCAGGCCACAACGCGCGCCGGGCGGAGGCGCTGGGGTCCCGGCTGCCGCCGCTGCTGGTCGCGGCGCAGCGGGTGGCGGCGACGGTGGCCCAGGGTGTGCATGGGCGGCGGCGCGTCGGCCAGGGCGACAGCTTCTGGCAATACCGCCCCTTCCTGCCCGGCGACGCCCCCACCCGCATTGACTGGCGCGCCAGCGGCAAGTCCGACCGCGCCTTTGTCCGCGAAACCGAGTGGGAAGCCGCGCAGTCCGTGTTCCTGTGGCGCGACGGCTCCGCCAGCATGGCGTGGCGCTCCGGCGCGGCGGTGCCGGAAAAGCGCGAACGGGCCGAGCTGCTGCTGCTCGCCCTCGGCGCGCTGCTGCTGCGTGGCGGCGAGCGGGTGCGGCTCCTGGGCGGGCCGGCCCGGCTGCGCGGCGGGCGCGCGGCTCTGGACGGCCTGGCCGAGGCGCTGGCGGATCTGCCCGCGGGCGGCGGAATGCCGGACCCGGCGCCCATCCCGCGGAATGCTTCCGTGGTGCTGATCGGCGATTTCCTGTCGCCGCTCGACGAGATCCGGGCGGTGGTCGCCGGCCTCGCCGCGCTTCCCGTGTCCGGCTACCTGCTCCAGGTGCTGGACCCGGCAGAAGCGCTGCTGCCCTACACCGGCCGAGTCCGCTTCCGCGGCATGAAGCAGGAGACCGACGCCGTGGTGCCGCGCGTCGAGGGCATCCGTCCCGGCTATGCGGACGCCCTGGCGAAGCAGCAGCGCGGCCTGGCCGACCTGTGCTTCACCGCCGGGTGGAGCTTCGGCCTGCACCGGACAGACCATCCGCCGGAAGCAGCGCTTCTCGGCTTGTTCACCGCGATGAGCCCCGCTTGATCTTCGCCGCCCCTTGGCTGCTGCTGGGCCTCGCCGCCTTGCCGCTGCTGTGGTGGCTGCTGCGCGTCACCCCGCCCTCCCCACGGTTGCAGAGCTTCCCGGCGATCCGGCTGCTGGCGGGCCTGCGCGCGGAGGAGCACACCGCGTCCCGCACGCCATGGTGGCTGCTCGCCTTGCGGCTGCTGGCGGCGGCGCTGGTGGTCATCGGCCTGGCCGGGCCGGTGCTGGACGCGGCGGGCGGGCTGCCGGGCAGCGGGCCGCTGCTGCTGGTGATCGACGACGGCTGGGCGGCGGCGCCGGACTGGACCGCGCGCATGCAGGCGGCGGGCGCCGTGCTGGACCGCGCGGAACTCTCCGGACGCACGGTGGCGCTGCTGACCACGGCGCGGACGGAGGC
>CAXUIQ010000342.1:0-4834 GCA_964250815.1 uncultured Acetobacteraceae bacterium | reverse complement strand
GGCCAGCACGCAGGGCCGCGAGTCGCTGCGCGCTGCGGCGCATGGGTTCGCCTGGCTGCGCGACCTGCGCGCGCTCGGCACGGACGCGGCCCGCACCCGCGCCCGCACCTTGGTCGCCGACTGGATGGCGACGCCCTCCCTGGAGCGGCTGGCGCGCCGCCCGGACGTGGCCGGGGCGCGGATCGCCGCCTGGCTGGGCCATTACGACTTCTTCGCCGCCAGCGCCGACGACGGGTTCCGTGCCCGGCTGATGGGCCGCCTCGTCGCCGATGCCCGCATGCTGGCGGCGTCGATGCCGGCGGAGGAGCTGGACGCCCGCGCGCTCACGGCGCTGAAGGGCCTGATCGCCGCCGCGGTGGCGCTGCCGGACCATGCGGCGTTCCTCACCCGCGCGCTGCGCGTCCTGCCGCAGGAGATCGCGCGCCAGGTGCTGCCGGACGGCTGCCACGTCGAGCGCAGCCCGGCCGCGCAGCTTGCGGCGCTGCAGGACCTGAGCGAGATCCGCGCCCTGCTGCAAGCCGCGCAGGCGCATCCGCCGACCGCGCTGGCCTCGGCCATCGAGCGCATGGCGCCGGCGCTCCGCGCGTTCCGGCACGGGGACGGGGGGCTGGCGCTGTTCAACGGGGCGAAGGAGGAGCAGGCCCCCCTGATCGACCTCGTGCTCAACCAGACCGGGCGCGGCGGCCGTGCGCCGGCCGGGCTGACGGAGGGCGGCTTCCACCGCTTGCAGGCCGGGCGCTGCGTGCTGGTGATCGATTGCGGCGCGCCGCCGCCGCCCGGCATCGACCGGCTGGCCCATGCCGGCACGCTGTCCATGGAGGTGTCGGTCGGGCGCGACCGCATGATCGTGAACTGCGGCGCGGCGCCCGCGGCCGGCCCGGCCTGGCAGGACGCGCGCCGCGCCACGGCGGCGCATTCCACCCTGGTGATCGCGGACACCAACTCGTCGGAGCTGCGCCCCTGCGGCATCGGCCGCCACCCGAACCAGGTGGAGGTGCAGCGCCAGGAGGCCAACGGCGCGCATTGGCTGGAGGCGAGCCATGACGGCTACCTCGCCTCCTTCGGCGCGCTGCACCGCCGCCGCCTGTACATGGCCGAAAGCGGCGAGGACATACGGGGGGAGGACGCGGTGGAGGCCGCCGCCGCGCAGCCCTACGCCGTCCGCTTCCACCTCCACCCGGCCGTAGGCGCCGCGCTCCAACCAGACCACGAAGCGGTCCTGCTCCGCCTGCCCGGCGGCGGCAGTTGGCGCTTGCGGGCGGAGGGCGTGCAGATGTCGCTGGAGGAAAGCGTGTACCTCGGCGGCCCCGACCCGTGCCCGGCGCAGCAGGTCGTGCTGGCCGGCAAGCCGGACGGCGCGCAGCAGGTCAAGTGGGCGATCACCAAGGTGGCTTGAGGCCCGGCGCGGCGGTCCCCTCGTTGATCCCCCCCATGCGCCACCTGGCGCTGGTGCAGCCGCGCGTCGGCATCGGGGACATGATCTGGCACCTGCCGCACATCCGGGCGCTGGCGCGGCACGTCGGGGGCCGCGTCACGCTGGTGACCCGGCCCCGGTCCATGGCGGACCAGTTCGTCGGGCCGGAGGACGGGGTGCACGGCATCCTGTATGTCGAGCGCGGCCAGTGGAGTCCCGGCGGGCGGCACGAGGGCAACGCCGGGATGCTGCGGCTGGTCCGCGACCTGCGCGCCCTCGGCTGCGACGGCGCGGTGCTGATGACCCGCAGCCGCAACCTGACGCTTGCCGTGCTGGCGATGGGCGTGCGGCACCGCCACGGCTACGGCATCGGGGGGCAGCGCCAGGTGCTGCGGGGGCCGTTCCTGCCGCGGTCCGCATGGAAAGCCCACCCGTATGACCAGGCGAGCGCGTGGATGGCAGCGGCCGGGATCGCGCTCGACCGGCCGGACCCCGTCCTGCACGTCCACGAGGCGGATCGGATCGCGGCGCTCAGGCGCCTCCGGGCGGACGGTCCGGACCTGTCAGGCTCCCCGGCCATGCCGAGCGGCTCGGCAGCGCCAAACGGGTTCGTGGCGCTCGGCATCGCGTCCTCGGACGACTGGAAGAACTGGGGCGCGGCGCGCTTCGCGGCGCTGGCGGCGCTGCTGCTGGAGGCCGGGTGGCCGGAGGTGGCGCTGGTGGGCGGCCCGGCGGAGCAGGGCATGGCCGCCGCAATAACCGCGGCACTTGGCGCGCAAGCGGGGCGGGTCCGGCTGGCGTTGGGCTGGCACTTGAAGGAGGTCGCGGCGCTGCTGGCCGAGGCCGCGTTCTACGTCGGCAACGACACCGCGGCGCTCAACATCGCGGCCGCGGCCGGCACGCGCAGCTACGGGCTGTTCGGCGCGACGCAGCCGTTGCGGCACAGCCCGCTGATCGTGCCCGTGCTGCCGCCGGGCGGACCCGACCGGGCGCACGGCATGGCCGGCATCGCGCCCTCAGCCGTCATGCAGGCGCTCGGCGGCATTCCCCGCACGGCATCACGCGGCTGAACGGCCACTCTGTGGCCACCGTACAACAAGCGCGCGTCAATTCTTACATAACTGAAATTAGCATCTCGTTCATCACGCCTATGTTATGATTTCCGGAATGGATCATGACGGGAAGGGTGACATGCCGAATTCAAGCTTCAGCGCCGGCTACCTCGCCGAAGTCGAGGGATCGCACCTGACGGCGGAGGCGCTGGCCGGCGCGGTCGTGGTGCATCTCTCGCGGGAAATCGCGAGCGAAACCGCAGCGGGCCGCAAGCCGCGGCGCATGTTCATCGAACTGACGTTGGGCGAGGCGTTGCAGCACTGGCGCAACGTCGGCGACATGATCCGCATGGCGGGCGCGATGGAGCGTCAGCCGGGCCACGCGGACGCGGCGGGCAACCTTTAAGGGAGCGCTTGGCCGAGCGTTCCGGAACGCCGGGGGTGGATCAGGCCTGCGCCCTGGCCTGCGGCGGCGCTTCGCCGGCTTGGGGCGGCATCTCGATGTCGATCTCGAGCATCGAGACGTCCTCGGCGCGGTCCAGCTTGACGACGACCTTGTCGCGGTCGATCTGCATGTGCCGGGCGATCACCGCCAGGATCTCCTCCTGCAGCACCGCCACGAGCTGCGAATGGTTGCCGGAGCCGCCGGAGCCGCGCTCGTGCGCGAGCAGGATCTGCAGCCGCTCCCGTGCAACGGGGGCGGAGGTGCGCCGGTTGAAGAGGTTGAACAGGCTCAAGCGACCCTCCGTCCAAACAACTTGTTGAACAGGCTTTTCTTGTCCCCCGGCATCGCCATGGCGAGCTTCTCCCCCATCAGCCGCCGGACTGCATCCGTGTAGGCGCGGGCGGGCGCGCAGGCCGGATCGGCAAGCGTGACGGGCGATCCCAGGTTGCTGGCGCGCAGCACGTCCTGGCTTTCCGGAATGATGCCCAGAAGCGGGATCGACAGGATTTCGAGGATGTCCTCGGTCTTCAGCATCTCCCCGCGCTTGGCGCGGGCCGGGTCGTAGCGGGTCAGCAGCAGGTGCTTGTCCACGCGCTCGCCTTTCTCCGCCCGCTCCGTCTTGCTGTCCAGCAGCCCGATGATGCGGTCGCTGTCGCGGACGGAGGAGATTTCGGGGTTGGTCACCACGACGGCGGTATCGGCGTGGTACATCGCAAGCTGCGCGCCGCGCTCGATCCCGGCCGGGCTGTCGCAGATCACCCAGTCGAACTTCTCCTGCAACTCCCCCATCACGCGGGCGACGCCCTCGGAGGTGAGCGCATCCTTGTCGCGGGTCTGGCTGGCCGGCAGCAGGGTCAGGGTGTCGAGCCGCTTGTCGCGGATCAGCGCCTGCGACAGCTTCGCGTCCCCTTGCACGACGTTGATCAGGTCATAGACGACCCGGCGCTCCGCCCCCATGATCAGGTCGAGGTTGCGCAGGCCCACGTCGAAGTCCACCACGACGACCTTCTGGCCGGTCTGAGCCAGCGCCGCGCCCAACGCCGCCGTCGAGGTCGTCTTGCCGACGCCTCCCTTGCCCGATGTCACGACCAACACCTTGGCCATCGCCGTCACCTCATGAACTGGAAATTAATCGAGCGCGGCGATCGCGATCTGGTCGCCGTCCAGCCAGACCTGCACCGCCCGGCCCTGCAAGGCCGGGTCCATCTCGTCCGCCGTCTTGTATACCCCGTCGATGGCCAGCAGCTCCGCTTCCAGCCGACGGCAGAAGATGCGCGCCGCCACGCCGCCAGGGCCGGACCCCAGCAGCCCGGCGATGGCCCGGCCGCGCAGCGCGCCGTACACGTGGATCGAGCCGCCGGCGATGACCTCCGACCCCGACGCGACGGAGCCGACTACGGTCACGTCGCCGCCGGTGAAGGCGACGCTCTGGCCCGACCGCACCGGGCGGTCGATGACCAGGGCAGGCGGATCGCGCTCCGGGGGCGGCTCCGGCTCCGGCGGAGGCGGCGGATCGCCTGGCACCAGCACCGGCAGGCCGACCGTGCGCCCGCCGGCCAGCACGGGGGGCAGGCGGGGCAGCAGCGGACCCAGCGCCGCCTCGTCGGCGTTCTCGATGCCGATCACGCGGATGGCGCGGGCGGCGAGGTCCTCGACCAAGCCCAGGAACCCGGCCTCCTCGCCGGCCAGGCCCTCCAGATCCAGGATCACCGCGCGCCCGTCGAAGAACCGGGGCGAGCGGGCGATCTGCGCGTCGAGCTGGGCCATCCATTCCGCAAGCGGCTGGTCCGGCATGAGCACGACGGCCATGAACGAACGGCCGCGGAGGCGCAGGAACGGACGGGGGCGCGCAGTGTCACTCACGGTTAACGGGGGTACTGGCACAAGCCAGGCCCGTCAACACGATTAGTTGCGTTTGACGAC
>CAXUIQ010000341.1:0-4848 GCA_964250815.1 uncultured Acetobacteraceae bacterium | reverse complement strand
CTTGCCCCACCCCCGCGCCCCCCCCCCCCCCCATGTCCCTTGCGCCCCACCCCGCGGCCCGGGGCGGCCGGCCCCCCGGGCCGCTTTGCGTTCCAGTCCCCTCGGAAGCCGCCGGACTTTGCAGCCGCTTTGCGATCCCCCGGGCGCATTGCGCGACCCGGCGCTCCGGCAGCGGCGTCGCGCCCTGCTGGCCATGCCGCACATGGTGCCCCTCGCCTCCTATGTTGCCCGCCTGCGGCGCCCGGGCGTCGAGGTGCCGGATTTCGACCCCTTCGACGGCGGCACGGAGGCGCAGGTGCTGTTCCTGCTTGAAAAGCCCGGCCCGCAAGCCTCTCCGTCCCAAGTGGCCCACGGAGACGCAGGCTTCATCAGCCGGGACAACGGCGGCGGGACGGCGGAGGCGCTGCGCCGCTTCATGCTGGACGCCGGGCTGCCGCGGCGCGACACGGCGGTCTGGAACGTCGTCCCGTGGTGGAACGGCTCGATCGCCGTCACGGCGGCGGAGCGGGAAGCCGGCTTGCGGGAGCTGCCGCACGCCTTGGCCCTGCTGCCCCGGCTGCACACCGCCGTGCTCGTCGGCCGCACGGCGGCGCGGGCGCGCCCCGTCCTGCACCGGGTCCTGCCGGGGCTGCGCGTGCTGGAAAGCGCCCATCCCAGCCCGCAGGTGCGCGCGGGCAACCGCGCCCTGTGGGACGCGATCCCAGGGATTTGGCGGCAAGCGGCCCAGCCCCCGCCGACGCTCCCGTAGCAAGACGCGCGTCAAGCCCGGCGCGGCACCTGCGCCAGCAGCGCCGGGACGAACAGCAGCGTGGTCAGCAGCGTGCAGCCCAGGCTGAGCAGCAGCAAGTCGCCCATGCTGGCGGTGCCGGGATGCCGCGACAGCGCGAGCGAGCCGAACGCCGTGGCCGTGGTGAGCGCCGAGAACAGCACGGCGCGCGCCGTGGCCGACCCCAGCGGATGCGTGCGCCCGGCGCGCCAGTTCATGACGAAGTAGATGTTGAACGACACCCCCACCCCCAGCAGCAGCGGCAAGGCGATGATGTTGGCGAAGTTGAGCGGCAGCGGCAGCAGCACCGCCGCAAGCACCGTCAGCATGGACGACAGCAGCAGCGGCGCCATCACCAGCAGCACGTCGGCCACCCGGCGCAGCGCCACGGCCAGGATCGCCACGATGGCCAGCAGCGCCCAGACCGCCGCGGCGCGGAACGCCTTCACGACGGTGTCGGCGCTGGCGGTGATCGAAACCGCGGCGCCGGCGGCGTCCGGCGCGACCTCCTGCACCTGCGCCACGAAGCGCTGCAATCCGTCGCCGACCATGACGCTCCGCTTGGGCACTGCTTGCAGCCGGGCGCGGCCGTCCGGCAGCACCCAGTCGGACGCGATGTCGGGTGGAATGTCGGCCTCCGTGACGGGCTTGGCGGCGAGCGCCCGGCGCAGGCGGTCGAGCTGCGTCGGCAGGAACCGGGTCAGCGCGGCGTCTGCGGCCAGCAGGACGGGGTCGGACGCCCCCGCAAGCGCCTTGAGGTCGGCGGCGATGGCCAGGAGCGTGCTGCCTTCCGGCAGCTTGTCCCGCACGCCGTCCAGCGCCGCCGCCGTGGACTGCGCGGCCTCGCGAAGCGCCGCGGCATCCGGCCGCCCGGCGGGCGCATCCACGTCCAGCGTCGGCCCCAGCAGCGTCGCCGCGTCGGCGATCAGCGGCAGCTTCTCGGCCTGGTCCTCCGGCACGAAGCTGCGCAGGGTCAGCACGCTATCGACCAGCGGCAGGCCGCGCAGACGCTCGGCCACGCTTGCGGCGGCGTCCACGGAGGGTTCCAGCGCCTCCATCGTGTAGGGATTGGCGACCGGGTCCTCGATCAAGGCGTGCAGCGTGCGGACCGCCTCGGTCGTGGGGTCCTTGGTGTCCAACGGGTCGTCGTTGAACACGAGGCGCGGCAGCGCCGCCGCGCCGGCGACCGCCAGCATGGCGCAGGTCAGCAGCACCGGCTTGCGGAAGCGCACGATGGGCGCGTCGAGCGGGCGCAGCCAGCGGAGGCCGACCTCCTCCGCCCCGGTCCGCGGCTCGAACAGCAGCAGCAGCGCCGGCAGCACGGTCACGGTGCAGCCGAACGCGATCAGCATGCCGACGCCTGCGATCAGGCCGAGCTGCGCCACGCCCACGAAGCTCGTCGGGGTGAAGGCGAGGAACCCGGCGGCGCTGGCGCAGGCGGCCACCATGACCTGACGCCCCGCCCGGCGCGCGGTGCGGTCCAGCGCCGCCGGCAGGCTCGCGGCCTGCAGCCGCTCCTCGCGGAAGCGCACGGCGACCTGGATGCCGAAATCCACCGCGATGCCCACGAACAGCACCGCGAACGCGACCGAGACGAGGTTCAGCGTGCCGACCGCAAGCGTCGCGAACCCCGTGGTCAGCAGCAGGCCCACCAGGAGCGTCAGCAGCACCGGCACGATCAGCCGCCAGCTCCGCAGCGCCAGGAACAGCAGCCCCGCCACCAGCACGATGCTGCCGAGCAGGCCGGCGACGGCGCCTTGGGCCACGGTGGCGAACTCCTCGTCCTCCAGCGCCACGGAGCCGGTCAGGCGCACGTGGGCGCGTCCGCGCTGCACGAACTCCAGACCGGTCACGGCGCGGCGGACCGCCTCCGTCGCGGCGGCGCCGGGTTCCAGCGCGCCGTAGTCGAGCCGCGGCTGCGTCAGCACGAAATGGTATTGCCCGGCGAGGTCCGCGACCGGCCCGGCCAGCAGCCGCTCCCAGGACAGCGGCTCCGGCCGGTCCGCCGCCGCCGCGGCCAGGGCCGTGTGGAAGCCCTTGAGCGCCGGCTCGAACGGCTGGAGGTTCGCCTGGCCGGCGTCCACGCCCTGCGCGATCAGCGACAGCGCGCCGAGCAGGCCGCGCAGGCTCGGGTCGGCGGCGAGCTGGCCCAGGAACGGCTGCGCGTCGATGGTCTGGTCCAGCAGCGCCGAAAGCTGCGGGCGGCTCAGGAACATCAGGGCATTGCGCTCAAGGTACGGCGACACGTCGGGCTGGCGGACGCTCTTGAAATGCGCCTTGTCGGCCTGGAGCGCCACGGCAAGCGACGCGGCGGTCGCTTCCGCTTCCTCGGGCGTGGCGCCATCCACCACGGCGACCAGCAGGTCCTCGTTCTGCGGGAAGGCGCGCTGCAGCTCCATCCCGTGCTGGCGCCAGGGCAGGCTTTCGGAGAACAGGCGGGAGGTGTCGGTCGAGACGGCCAGGCGGGACTGCGCAAGCCAGGCGCAGCCTCCGGCCAGCAGCAGCGACGCCAGCAGCACCACCCAGGCATGGCGCACGCACAACCCGATCCAGCGGGCCAACGCCTCCGCCACGGCTCAGGCCCGCATCTTGGGCAGGGTCCGCATGGCCGCCAACTCGTCGAAATGCCATCCGGCCATGCCCGGCCCTCCCCCTTGAGATGCAGCCGCGCGTCCGGCCCGTCGCCGCCAGCCTATAATCCTCCGGGCGTCGGCAGGCCAGCCGACGCCCGCCCTGGCCGGGCGCCGGACGCGCAGCGCCGGCGGGACTCCTGTCGGAATGATTGAAAGCGCGATTTTGTTTTGGTATCTGCAATGCATTCTCTGCTGCCGACAGAGCTGCAAGCCAGGCTGACCTGCAGGCGTCCCATGACCGACCTTTCCCATGCCGCGGCCCGCGGCGGCGCCTCAGCACGGTGCGTCCGGAAGCTCCCGGCGGAGCAAGCTCCTTGAACGACCTCGCATGGAACCAGCACCAGTCGGTCCTGCGCCAGCAGACCACGCTGGCCCGGTTCGGCGAGCTTGCGCTCAAGTCCGAGGATCTGGACGAGATCCTGACGGAGGCTTGCCGCCTGGTGGGGGAAGCCCTCGGCACCGACCTCGCCAAGGTCATGGAGCTTCTGGAGGACGGGCAGACCCTGAAGGCGCGCGCCGGCGTGGGCTGGAAGCCGGGCGTGATCGGCGTGGCCACCGTCAAGGCCGAGGACGACACCTCGGAAGGCCACGCCCTCAAGACGGGCGAGCCGATGATCTCGCCCGACATCGACGAGGAAACGCGGTTCCGCTACCCGTCGTTCCTGACCGACAACGGCGTGAAGGCGGTCGCCAACGTGCTGATCCTCGGCGGCAAGGGCAAGCCCCCGTTCGGCATCCTGCAGATCGACAGCCGCGAGCCGCGCCCGTTCAACGACGACGACACCGCGTTCCTGCAAAGCTACGCCAACCTGATCGCCGCCGCAGTGGACCGCCTGCGCGTCATCGGGGACATGCGGAACGCGGAAGCGCGGCTGCGCGCGAGCCAGGACCGGCAGCGGGCGGCGCTCGCCACCGGCCTGCTCGGCTTCTTCGAATGGGACGTGCCTGCGGCCACCGTCACTGCCGACAGGCACTTCGCCGGCTTCTACGGCCTCGACCCCGAAGCCGTCGCGGCCGGCGTGCCGGTGGCGGGGCTGCTGGCCCTTGTCCATCCCGACGACCGCGCGGCGGCCATGGAGGACATCGAGCCGGCGCTCGCCGCGCTGGCCGACTACGACAAGGAGTTCCGGCTGCTCCACCCCGGCGGCGCGGTGCGCTGGGTCCATGTGCGCGGGCGCTGCTACGAGCAGCAAGGCGGGCGTCCGCTGCGCTACACCGGCACCGCCGCCGACGTGACCGCGTCCAAGGCGGCGGAGGCGGCGCTGCGCCATGCCAACGAGGCGCTGGAAGCCCGGGTCGCCGAGCGCACCCGGGAACTGGTCGAGGCCAACAGCAGGCTGCGGGCCGAGGCCGAGGAGCGCGGGCGGGTCGAGGACGCGCTGCGCCAGTCGCACAAGATGGAGGCGGTGGGCCAGCTCACGGGCGGCATCGCGCACGACTTCAACAACC
>CAXUIQ010000340.1:0-4859 GCA_964250815.1 uncultured Acetobacteraceae bacterium | reverse complement strand
GTTCAGGAGCGGGAGGGGGCGACTTGACGGACTGCGCGAGCGCCATCAGCTCGGCCAACGCGTCCATCTGGATCGGGGCCACCTGGGACTCGCCGAAGCCGCGCACCGGGCGCAAGGGAGTTGAGAACGGCCCGTCGTCCAGCGCATCGCCGAAACCCAGCGCGTCGTCGAGCATGCGCCGTTGGGCGAACACCTCTTCGAACGTGTCCGGCGCGCGGGCGTCAGGACCCGCTGGGACCTCGGCGACCGGCGTGGGCCGGGCGTTTGCAAGGGCCTGCGCAGCCGTTTGCTGCACCTGGGCCAGCAGCGCCGTCCACGCCTCGCCAGCCTGGGGCGTGCTGGTTCCCGCCGGGAACACCCGTGCCGCAACCGGCGCCGTGCGCGGATGCACCTCGACGCTGATCCACCCGGCGCCGGGCAGCGCGCCAACTGCGCCCACAACGATTGCGACCGCGGCCTCGTGTCCTAACCCGGTCGGCAGGCCGCCGGGATTCAGGTCGATCAGGGCGTCGAACGCCAGCGGCACCGGGCCGGGCTGCCCAGCGTCCTTGCGTCCGAACCATGGACGCCAACCCATCTACCGGGCCGTCCTCTGCACCGTTTTCCGCTGCCGAAGGCTGACCCACTCGCCCCGGCCGATCACCAGCAGGTCGTGCACGGTCACGGACAGCGCCGCGGCAGTGCGTTCCAGTCGGGCGTGCAAATCCTGGTCCTCGCCGGTCAGCTTCGGCGCCGCGTCGCCACGGTTGCGCAGGAGGATCACCGCCGTGGCGTGCCGCTCCAGCGCGTGGCGCAGCATCTCGCGCCCGAGCGTGGTCGCATCGGCCTCCGGCGGCCAGCGGTGCTCCCCAAGCAGTTGGTTGCGGTTGTTGAGCAGCAGCGCCGTCAAGCCCGGCGGCTGCCGCGAGCGGGCCGGCACGTCCAAGTATTGCTCCAGCGCCGTCCAGTTTCCCAGGACCACCCGCTCCACCCGCTCGGCGCGCGAAAGGTGGACGGCGGCCTCCGCCACCAGTTCAAGCGCTTCGATGGCCCGTTGCGGCAGGCCGGCGTCGCGCAGTGCATGGTATCCGGCGGTGATCGTCGCGGCGAGGCTGCCGAACCGGTTGATGAGCCGCTTCGCCTCCGGCTTGGTGTCGCGGCGGGGAATGCCGAGGAAAAGCAGCATCTCCAGGATCTCGTAATCCGCCAGTGCCGCCGCGCCCGACAGCAATCGACCGCGCATCCGCGCCCGGTGCCCTTCCGGGCCGGTTGTGTTGAACGTCCGAACCGCGCCTGTCCGATCCAACTCGGGTACCGCCCTGCATGTTGCCCGCGCGAAACGATTAAAGCACGCGGACCCCTGCAACTACAAGGCGAATAGCATCCTACCCGCCGTCAAAAGCCTTCCCGTACTACGTCCCGCGCAAAATAGCTGAGGATCAAGTCCGCCCCGGCGCGCTTGAACGCGCCAAGCGTTTCGCGCACCACCCGCTGCTCGTCCAAAGCCCCGGCCTGTGCGGCGAACTTGATCATCGCGTACTCGCCGCTGACCTGGTACGCCGCCAGCGGCAGCAAGGTCCGTGCCCGGATGCCGGCCAGCACGTCCAAGTAGGCCAGGCCGGGCTTGACCATCAGCATGTCGGCGCCTTCCGCCTCGTCCTCCAGGCTCTCGCGCAACGCTTCCCGGGCGTTCATCGGGTCCATCTGGTAGGTCTTCCGGTCACCGCGCAGGTCGCAGCCGGAGGCGGAGCGGAACGGGCCGTAGAGGGCGGAGGCGAACTTGGTCGAGTACGCCATGACCGGCACGCCCTCGTGCCCGGCGCCGTCCAGCGCCCGGCGGATCGCGGCGATCTGCCCGTCCATCATCGCGGACGGCGCAACCACGTCGGCGCCGGCATCGGCGGCCACCACGACCTGACGCGCCAGGTTCTCCAGCGTCGCGTCGTTCAGCACCTGCACCTCGCCCGCGACCTCGCCGACCACCCCGCAATGGCCGTGGTCGGTGTACTCGCAGAAGCAGTTGTCGGTTATTACCACCAAATCCGGCGCGGCATCCTTGGCGATGCGGGTCATGCGGGCCAACAGCCCGTCGGGGTCGAACGTGTCGCGGCCGGCAGCGTCCTTGTTGTGGCTGATGCCGAACAGCATCACGGCGCGGACGCCGTCGCGTGCAATGGCCTCGATCTCGCGCGCTAGCCGGCGCTCGGGAATGCGGGACACGCCGGGCATCTCGGCGATCGGCACCGGCACGTCGGTGCCTTCTTCGATGAACAACGGCAGGATCAGGTCATTCACCGATACCGAAGCTTCCCGGACCAAGGAGCGGAGCGCATCCGTTCGGCGGAGGCGGCGTAGGCGGGTGGTGGGAAACATCGGTCCTCACGGCGTTCGCGCCGCGGATGGTCCCGGGGCGCCCGGCTAGATTGGCCGGGCGACGCCGGTTTGGCTAGATCACTCAGGACCGGCGATGCCGCCAGGATGCTCGCCGCGCTTCGCCTGGCTGTTGCGGACCCGCCTGAGTTGGTAGATGCCGATGCAGACCACGATGAGCAGCGTGACGAAAGACAGGACAACGGGCAGCGAGAATGAGTTTTCCACGTTAGGCTCCCTTGCTTGCGATTAGAGTTGTGATGTGAAGCACCTTGTTTGCGAAGGGTTGCAGCCCGTTCGGCGTGTCGCGCAAGTTTGAGCATAGCCGTTCGACCTGCTAAGCCTCGGTCCCATGCAGACTTGCCCCGAACCGCGCCGGACCGCCGTTTGATGCGGGAGGCGTTTCCGTTCTCCGCCATCGTCGGCCAGGACGAGATGAAGCAGGCGCTGCTGATCGCCGCCACCGACGCGACGGTGGGCGGCGTCTTGGTGTTCGGCGACCGCGGCACGGGCAAGTCCACCGCCGTCCGCGCGTTGGCCGGCCTGCTGCCGGGTATGCCGGTGGTGACGGGATGCCCCTACAACTGCGCGCCGGGAAGCGAGGCGATGCTCTGCGCGCAGTGCCAGGACCGCACGCCCGGCGACGCGCCGCAGCACGTGGCCCCCGTGCCCGTGGTCGATATGCCGCTGGGCGCGACGGAGGACCGGGTGGTCGGCGCGCTCGACCTGGAACGCGCGCTGTCCCGCGGCGAAAAGGCGTTCGAACCCGGCCTGCTCGCCCGCGCCAACCGCGGCTTCCTGTACATCGACGAGGTGAACCTGCTGGAGGACCATCTGGTGGACCTGCTGATCGACGTGGCGGCGTCCGGCGAGAACGTGGTGGAGCGGGAAGGCCTGAGCATCCGCCACCCGGCGCGCTTCGTGCTGGTCGGCAGCGGCAACCCGGAGGAGGGCGAGCTGCGCCCGCAACTGCTCGACCGCTTCGGGCTGTCGGTCGAGGTGCGGACGCCGGACGACATCGCCGCGCGCATCGCCATCGTGCGCCGGCGCGATGCGTTCGACCGGGACCGCGCGGGCTTCACCGCGGAGTGGCGGGCCGAGGACGCCCGCATCCGCGAGCGGATCGAGGCGGCGCGGCACCGGCGGCCCGCGGTCGGGGGGGCCGACGCGGTGCTGGAGGACGCGGCCCGGCGGTGCATGCGGCTCGGCACCGACGGGCTGCGCGCGGAGCTGACCCTGCTCCGCGCGGCGCGGGCGCTTGCGGCGCTTGACGGGGATGCCGAGGTCGAACGGGACCACCTGCGCCGGGTCGCGCCGTCCGCGCTGCGGCACCGGCTGCGCCGCGATCCGTTGGACGAGGCCGGGTCCACGATCCGGGTGGCGCGGGCCATCCAGGAGCAGTTCGGCGCATGACTGCCGCCGAGGCAGAAGGCTGGACCGACGCGGCGTGGCGCGATGCGTGCTGGGCGGCGGCGCTGTTCGCCGTCGATCCCGCGGGCACCGGCGTGGCGTTGCGGGCGCTGGCCGGCCCGGTGCGCGTGCGTTGGCTGGCCTCCCTGCGCGCCCTGCTGCCCGATGGCCCCATGCGGACGGTCCCGCTCAACATCGCCGATGCCCGGCTGCTGGGCGGCATCGACCTCGCGCTCACGCTGCAAGCCGGGCGGCCCGTGACGGCGCGCGGCCTCCTGGCCGAAGCCGATGGGGGCGTCGTGCTGCTGGCGATGGCGGAGCGCCGGTCCGTCGGCGCCGCCGCGCGCATCGCGGCGGTGATGGACGAAGGCGCGGTCATGGCGGCGGGGGACGGGTCGGCGCAGCGCCAGCCGGCGCGCTTCGGGGTTGTCGCCCTCGACGAAGGCATGGCGGAGGAGGAGCGGGCGCCGGAGGTGCTGCGCGACCGGCTGGCCTTCGCCGTGGACCTCGCAGGCATCGGCGCGCGGGTCGCCGACGGCCCGCTGCCTGGCGCGGCGCAGGTCGCGGCGGCGCGGCAGTTGCTTCCGCAAGTGCGTGCGGCCGACGTGATCGAGGGATTGTGCAAGGCCGCGGCGGCGCTGGGCATCGCGTCGGTGCGGGCGCCGTTGCTGGCGTTGCGGACGGCCTGCGCTGCCGCGGCGCTGGATGGACGGGAGCGGGTGGAGGAGGCGGACGCGGCGCTTGCGTGCCGGCTGGTTCTGGCGCCGCGCGCAACGATCTTGCCGGCCGACGTGCAAACGGCGGACGCGCCCGAGCCGCAGCAGCCCGGCGACGCCATGCCCGAAAACGTGGATAGGGGGGCGGAGGCGGACGCGAAGCCTGATGCGGGCTTGCAGGACGTTCTGGTCCAGGCGGCGAAGGCAGCGATCCCCGCCGGGCTGCTGGCACGGCTCCAGGCTGGGGACAGCCCGCGTTTCCGGGCGCCGGCCGGGGGTGCCGGCCCGCAGCGGGGCCGTCGGCGCGGGCGTCCCGGGGGCCCCCGCCCCCGCGCTCCCCGCCGCGGCCGGCGCGCCCGGCTCGCGACCGTGCGCGCGGCGGCG
>CAXUIQ010000339.1:0-4869 GCA_964250815.1 uncultured Acetobacteraceae bacterium | reverse complement strand
GGGTGGTTCCCGCAAGCCTTCCCACAAGCCGACGCGAGTGCAGCCATCATCCCCCTCACATTTTCAGGCCGGGGCTGGGCGCCGGGGTAGGGGCCGCGCCCGGCTTCGGCTCGGATGAGACCGCGCTCTTCACCCGCTCCATGAGCTGGCGGAAGAACTCGGCCGCCTTCTCGGCCAGTTCCTGCTGCATGCTCTTGCCGTCGGTGCGCCCGGGCAGGGCGGCGGTGCCATGGCCGATGGCCTTTTCCACCGCGGCGAACTGGGCCTCGACCGGCGCGGGGTCGATGCCGCGGCGGGCCAGGTCGGCGCCCACGGCCTCGCGTGCGCTCGCATACTGCCCTGCCGCGGAGACCACCCTGTCGTAGGAGGCGGCGAAGGCCCGTTCGGAGGTCATGGCGGCGTTGAACTCGGCCCTGAGCTGCTCGTACCTGCCGCCCGGCTGCATGCCGGCCATCACGCCCGGCAGGCCGTCGGGGTCGCCGGCCGCGGCCTGCCTGATCTTGCTCAACACGCCCGAGCCAGGCCCGGCGCCGAGCGCCTCCACCGCGCGCACCGCGTTCTGGGCCGCATTCTGTGCGTCAGTAATCATCTGGTTGCTGTTCTGATCGGCCTGGCGTTGTTCGTAGCTGCCGAGGCGTCCTGTGAGGGGTGCAGGCTCGTTGGACCAGGGCGGCGGGGTCGCGGGCTCGGGCGGCCGGGCGGAGGCGAGGATGTCGCGCAGGGTGCCGCGGAACTGCACCTGTTGCGCATGCACGGTGGTCTGCCCCTGAGCCTCTGCCGCGCGAGCATGAGCCGTGGGAGCGGGCCGGTCAGCTGCGGCGGGCTGGGCCGGCGCCAAGCTTGTGGGTTGCAGCCCGCCCGGCTGTGGACCCGTCTGGACAGCGCCGGGCACGGCGGATTGCCCCGGTGCTGCCGGTTCCGCCGGGGCCGCGGCGGGAGCCGGGTTCGGCGTGGCCGCCGCGGGGTTCGCCTTCGCTGCCGGCGCGGCCGAGGGTGTCGGATCAGCCACGGCGGCCACAGGCGCAGGCGCTGGCTCGCCGGCCTTGGCCGCTTCGACGCGCTGGGCCAGCTGCTCGACTTGCTTGCGGCCCTCGTCGCTGGCAACGTCCACGCTGCCGGTCACGGCCCAGCGCGCCAGGCGGCGGATTTCCTGCGCGAGCGGGCCGTCCTCGGGCCGCAGGTGGGCGGTCTCGCGCACCAGCGCGGCGAGCTGCTCGTGGCGCAGCCCCGGCGAGGACAGCGCCAGCTTGTCCAGCTCGGCCCGCAGCGCCGGGTCCATGACGAGCTGGGCGTTGTTCAGCCGCTCCACGTCCTGCACCACGTAGGCGACCCGGGTCTTGAACCACGCCCGGTCCAGCGCGGACGGCGCTGCCGAAGCCTCGTCCGCCAGCCAGCCGATGCGTTCCTGCAAGGCCGGGTCCTTGACCGACACGAAGGGCGCCGCCTGCTCCAGGCGCTCCATGAGCACCGCCATCGGCGCGCGTGCCGGCCCTGCCATTCCCGGCTGCCCTTCGGGTGTTCCCATCTGCGCCGGGTTTGGCGGGGTCGGCCCTGTTCCCCCCTGCATCGTCTGACCTTCCATCAACGCCTCCTCTCCTTGTGATCGCCACCGACGATCGGTGACTGCTGCGTGTCCTGACCCCGGCTGGCCGCGCCTACTGGCTGGCGACCTGGGGGATCGGCATGGTGGGGGTGCGCGCCTGCTGGAAGCGCGCGGTCGCCGTGGCGGCGAGTTGGGCTGCGGCCATGGCGGCGATCTGGTCGAGGCGCTGGTAGGTCTTCAGCGCGATGTAGTTGTCCAGCGCCTGCTCGCGGGCGACCTCGCGCAGGATTACCGGGGCGGTCGGCATCTGCTCCAGGCTCGTGGCCCAGGCCTGGCTGCCGTAGCGCCGGGTGACCTCCAGCGACAGCGCATCATACCAGGAAGCGGTCTGCTCCTGCGGCCGGCCCTCGGCCTGCATCTGCTGCTGCTGCTCGGGGGTGAGCTGCACCGTGGGCGCGCGGGAGGCGAAGATGTCGGTGGCGACCTTGCGCGCGAGCGACATGCTGGCGTTGTAGGTGCGCCGGTCCTCCTCCTCTTGCAGCCCGGCCATGCTCTTGCGCGGATCGCCGCGCAGCGCGCCGGGCGGCACCGGCTGCAACAGGGTGGTCAGGTAGTCGTTGGCGGCGTTGATGGCGGCCTGGTCGCCGTAGGTCGGGGTGCCGATGAACGAATCGGCGCGCTGGTCGGCGTTCTCCAGCGGCGACACCGCGGGGCACAGGCCCGCCTGCACGTCGGCGGCCGAGCAGTAGCGGGCCAGGTGCTGCTGCACGTTGGCCATGGCCGCCTGCCCGGCGCCTTCCCAGGCCGGGGTGGCGGGTCCGCCCTCGCCGCGGGGGTTGGTGATCGCGCCGACGTTGCGGCTGAAGGCGTCCGCCTGCCGGCCCGACACGGAGACGCTTTGGCCGCCGTCCAGCGCCAGGCACGCCGCCGGGGTGACGACGTGGTTGGCCACGATGTCGGCGTTGCGCAGGTTGCGCTGGTAGCTGGCCATGGCCGTGTTGGCGGCGTCCTGGATCTGCTCCTGTGCGGCCACCGTGCCGCGGACGTTCCTGGTGATCTGGTCGGTGGCGCGGGTGAGCGTGTCGCCCACCCCCGTCACCGCGGTCTGCACCTGGGTAATGGCGTCGTTGGTCAGCTTGTTGAGCGCCTGCATCAGCGCGTCGGTGACGATGTCCACGACCGGCAGGTCCGCCCAGGCCGGGCGCGTGCTGAACAGGGCGGCGCCGACCGCGAGGCCGAGCGCCGTGCCGGCGAGGAGGCTGAGCTTGCGCATCGTGGCCCTATTGCTGGGGGTAGCCGGACGGGAGCTGCTGCACGCCGTTGACGTAGAAGCCGGATTGCCCTCCGGTGCCGACGCCGAAGTTGGCGAGCCGGGTGCCGTTGCCGCCGATGTTGAGGCGCGGGCAGAAGCTGCCGCCGCCCAGGCTGGGGAAACCGAGGTTGAAGCCGCTCACCGTGAGCCCGCACTGGGCGTTGCCGAGCGTCGAGCGCCAGGCGTTGGCGACGGCGGCGCAGAGCTGGCCCTGGATGGCGCCGAGCAGGTTGCCGGGGTTGGCCCAGTTCACCAGCACGTCGAGGCCGGCGCCGTTGAAGAAGCCGTCGAGGCAGGTCAGGCCGCGCACGCTCTGCGGCGGCTGGATGGTCTGGTCCTCGGCGACGATCTGCGCCGTGGCGGCATCGACGCCGGCCTGGGCCAGAACGGCGCAGCCCTGGGACGCGCCGTTCGCTGCTTGCGCAAATCCCGCGGCAGGCGCTCCCGCCAGCCCGGCGGCGACGGCGAGTGCGATCAAGCGTCGCATGGCGTGCCCTCCCGGTTGCCGCAGATGGAGAGCAGGCGCATGACCCGTTCCGGGCTGAACAACCGGGCGAGCAGGGCGCTGCGGTTGAGCCGGCGGAGGCTTTCGCGGGTGATGCGGCCGGCGTCGGCTTCGGGCGGCGCGCCGGGCTCGTCGGCCAGCAGCCCGCCCGCCACCCTGTGCCGGTTCGGCAGCGGCGCCTTCGAGAGCCAGTCCAGCAGCCGCGCGCGCCGGGCGGGGCTGGCGTGGCCGAGCACCGTGCGCATGCCGGACCGCACGGCGGGCTGCCGCAGCAGGAGATCGAGCCTGTGGGGGTCGTGTTCGGCGGCCCGGTCGAGCGCATGGCCGAGCCGGATCATCTCGGACAGCACGCCCGGCATGTCGTCGACGTGGATGTCCGCCGTGGTGGCGCGGGTTGCCGCGTCGGGCTCGTGCCGCCGCAGCCATTGCTCGACCGAAGCCTTGTCCAAAGCCGGCATCGCCAGGTCCTCCGTTGTGAGGGCACCGGTCTAGGACGGGCGGACGCGAGTGCAGAACCGGCATGGTTCAGCGCGTGATCTGGACGACGTTGGCCTCGCCCGGGACGGCGTGGGCCTGAAGGCCGAGCGGCCTGATGGCATCGCGCAGGACGTGATCCCAGGGCCGTCCGCCTTCCCAGGTGACGGGCTGGTCAGGATCGACGCCCTGGCCGTAGCGGACGCGCCAGTCCTTGGGCAGCAGCTGGCGCACGGCGAACCGGAGCGGCACGTCATGGCCGAAGCCGGAGGCGACCGCGGTGCTTGTGTTCTTCGGGGACGCCGGGGGATGGCTGGCCGGAGGGGGGCCGCTGGCCGGCCGCGGGAGCGGCGACGAGGGCGTGGCTTGCAAGGTGAACTCGGCATGGGCGGCGCCGGACGCGCACCCCATGGCGAGCAGGGTGACGATGGGCAGCAAACGCATGATCGGTCCTTTCAGTCGAGAGGACGGATCCTGCCGTTGGCGGGCGCGAGTGCTTCAAACAGAAGCTTGTTGAAGCTCAAGTAGTGTGGCGGAACAGCACGTCACCTATTATCCTGGCAAGCGCCGGCGACGGCCACGCTCAAGCGGGACTCGTGACCCGGTGTGCCTGGCGGCCGAGAGGACCGGCGTCAGCTACCACTTCGTCTCCGGGCCGGAGATAAGCGGGCGGCTTCTGACCCATCCCAACTCCAGCAGGCGTGCCGGTCAGCACCACGTCGCCGGGCTGCAGCGACATGAAGCCGCTGATGTACGACACCAGCGCGGCCACCGGAAAGATCATGTCCGCCGTCGTGCCCTGCTGGCGCACCGCCCCGTTCACCTTCAGCCGCAGCGGCACGCTTTGCGGGTCCGGCAGGGCGTCACGGGTCAGCAGCCACGGCCCGAGCGGGCCGAAGCCGTCGGCGCTCTTGCCCTTGAAGCCCTGCCCGCCGCGGTGGAATTGGAACTCGCGCTCGGAGAAGTCGATGGCGAGGCAGTAGCCGGCCACGTGGTCCAGGGCGCGGCCCTCGGCGACGTAGGCGCCCTCCCGCC
>CAXUIQ010000338.1:0-4885 GCA_964250815.1 uncultured Acetobacteraceae bacterium | reverse complement strand
GAACAGCTCCAGCGCCCACAGCCCGGTGTCGAGCTGCACCAGCGGCACGACCGCCGGGTGGCTGAACCCGGCGTAGGCGTCCCGGCACATGGCTTGCAGCGTCGCGAACGGGATGCATCCGCCTACGAACGGCGCCAGCACGCGGGCGGCCAGCTCGAAGTAGGGAAGGCCACGCAGGCCCCGCAGGTCGGCGGGCGACCAATGCGGCCAGGCTTCGGGCATGAACAGCCCGCCGTCCTCGGCCAGCCCGGCCAGCAGCACGCCGGAGAAGTCGCGTGCGGGGGCTTGCCCGCGGGTCGAGACGTATCGCATGGGGGCAATTGTAGGCGGCGGGGCCTGCCGATCCAACCCCCGGGCCGCCCGGCCGCGTCAGCCCTTCGGTTGCGTTTTGTCGTCGTCCTCCTCGTCCAGCTCCGCGTCCTCCTGGTCCTCGTCTTCCTGGCCCTCGTACCATTCCAGCACGCTGTCGTGGAAGTCCGGGTCGTTCAGCAGGCGCATGGCGAGCGCGATGGCGATCTCGTGCGGCTCGGGCACGTCCGTCGTGCCGTCCTCCAACTCGCGCGCCGGCACGACGCGGACGGTCATGGACCCGTCCTCCTCGCCGATGATCAGCGCGACCTCGGTCGGGTCGAGGTCGATGGTCGTGGTCGCATCGGGCATGGGCGGTTCCCCGGTGATCAGGCGACGTGCCTAGCAGGTTCGGGCCGGCTGGCGCTACCCCCGGGCGCTGCCCCCAGGCGCTGCCCTGCGGAGCGTGCCGGCGCACCACGGGACCCGCCACGCGCCTTCCGCGACTCCTCGGCCTGCGTGTATGCCATAAGCCCCGAGTCCCGGTCGAAGCCGGCCGAGCGGAGGCGCGAGGATGACAGCCGAGTTCCGGACCGGGCTGCCCGGCACCGTGCCTGCCGCCTCCGGTCATACGCGGCCTGCTCCGCCGTCAGCGGGCGCCGCGTGCCCGCGGCCCTGCGTGCGGCCGTAGCAGCCGCGGCCATGTCGGCGCCTCCGCCGCTGCAATCCGCGCTGGCCGCACTCGGGGCCAGCGCCTTTCTGCAAAGTGTCTCGATCTTCGCCCTGGCGTTCTGCCTGGGCTTGGCGATCGGGTTCGAGCGGCAGTGGCGGCAACGCACGGCCGGCCTGCGCACCAACGTGCTGGTGGCGGTGGGCGCTGCGGCGTTCACCGACCTCGGGATGCGGCTGCTGGGCGCAGAGGGCAGCACGCGGATCGTTGCTTATGTGGTATCCGGGATCGGCTTCCTGGGCGCCGGAGTGATCGTCAAGGACGGCACCAACATCCGCGGGCTGAACACGGCTGCGACCCTTTGGTGCTCGGCCGCGGTCGGCGCGTTCACCGGCAGCGGGCTGTTCGCGGAGGCGGTCGCGTTGACCGCGGCCGTGCTGGCCGGCAACACCCTGCTGCGCCCCCTGGTCAACTGGATCAACCGCCACCCGATCACCTCGGCGGTGACGGAAGCCGAATACCGGGTACATGTCACCGCCGCCCAGGACTCGGTGTCTGCCGTGCGCGACCTGCTGGACGCCGAGATGGACCGCGCCAACCTCCCGGTCCGCGCCGTCGAGGTGCTGCTGGACAACGAGGACCAGGTCGAGCTTGCCGCCATCCTGGTGCCCACGGCGGCCGAGGATGCGGAGCTGGACGTGGTCGTCGCCGCCCTGGAACGCTCGCCGCTGGTCCGGTCCGCGACTTGGAGCGTCGAGACGACCTCCTGAGCGCCAGGCGAGGCGGGTCAGTCTGCCAGGTAGCGCGCGGCCAGGTGCGCCTCGAAATCGGCCGGGTCCAGCGGCTTGCCGGTCGCCGCGCGCAGCAGGTCGTTGAAGCCCAGCCGGCTGCCCTGGCCGTGGACGTGGAGCCGCAGCCAGCCAACCAAGGGACCCAGCTCGCCCCGCCCCAGCCCGGCGTCCAAATCCGCGACCTCCCGCCGCGCCGCCGCCATGAGCTGCGCCGCCGCCATGGCGCCCAGGGTGTAGCTCGGGAAATAGCCGAACGCGCCGTCGTACCAGTGGATGTCCTGCAAGCAGCCGCGCGCATCGTCCGGCGGCGCCACGCCCAGCAGCGCCGCCATGCCGTCCCGCCACGCGCCGGGCAGGTCGGCCACTGCCAGGTCGCCGGACACCAGCGCCTGCTCCAGCCGGAAGCGCAGGATCACGTGGGCGGGGTAGGTCATCTCGTCCGCATCGACCCGGATGAACCCGCGCCCGACCCGGCGCCACAGCCGCGACAGGTTGGCCGGCGCGTAAGGCTCCGCCGGGCCGCCGAACATGCCGTGCATCTCCGGGCCGAGCCAGGCAAGGAACGGGTCGGACCGGCAGCACTGCATCTCGACGATCAGCGACTGGCTTTCGTGCGCCGCCATGCCGGCCGCCTCGCCCACGGGCTGGCGGGCACGGGCGGCGGGCAGGCCGCGCTCGTACAGGGCGTGGCCGGTCTCGTGCAGAACGCCCATCAGCGCCTGGGCCGGGTCGGACTCGTCGTAGCGCGTGGTGATCCGCACGTCGGTCGGGGTGCCGCCGCAGAACGGGTGGGCGGACCGGTCGAGTCGCGCGTGCCCGGCCTCCAGCCCGGCGCGGGCGGACAGATGGCGGCACAAGCCCTCCTGCCGGTCTGCGGGGAACACGCCCGGCAGCGGCACGGGCGGGGGCTGCCGCGCCTGGCGCTCCTCGGCGCGCGGCAGGGCGTCGCGCAGGAATGCCTCATAGCGCGCGAACACCGGGGCCACGTCGGCGCTGCCGATGCCGCGCTGGTGGCCGTCCATCAGCGCATCGTAGGGCGACAGCCCCAGCGCCGGCGCCATCGCATCGGCCGACTGGCGGACCAGGGACACGACTTCGACCAGATAGGGCGACACCGCCGCGAAGTCCGAAGCGCGCCGCGCTTCCCGCCACACCTTCTCGCAGGCGGAGTTGGCGCGGGCCTGCGCTTCCACCAGGTCGGCCGGCACGGCGGTCGCGCGGACGTGGGCGTGACGCATCAGGGCCAGGTTGGCGGCATCCCACTCGTCGGGGCCGGCCTCGGCTTGCGCCAGGTCGTCGGCCGTCTCCGGCGCGGTCAGCAGGCCGTGCGCCAGCCCGGCCAGCACCGCGAGCTGGTCGCCCCGGGCCGCGCCGCCGCCCGGCGGCATCATGGCGGCGGCGTCCCACCCCAGCACCGCCGATGCCTCGCCGATGGTGGCGATCCGGGCGAACCGGGCGGTCAGGCGGGCATATGCGGTCATGGAGGTGCCTTGGGGGGTGTCTCAAGGGTCCTGCGGACAAAGATGCCGAACATCACGAGCAGCGTCGCGGCCAGGCCGAACCAGGTCAGGGCATAGACGAAGTGGTTGTTCGGCGGGCGGGGCAGCGCCTCCGCCGGGTCGGGGAAGGTGCCGGGCGGCACGCTCCCCAGGGCAACCAGCGTGAACGGCGCGACATGCGGCAGGCCAAGCGATGCGCCCACCGCGGCGGGATCGAGCGCGTAGAAGCGCCGGGCCGCCGGGTCGTCGGCTGCGCCGAAGTGGATCGGGTGCTCCGGGGCGCGGACATAGCCCTCCACCGTCGCCTGCACCGGCACCGTGTCGCGCGGCGCGTCGGTGGGCACCCAGCCGCGGTCCACGATGACCGGATCGGCGCCGGGCCGTTCCAGCGGGTTGAGCAGAAAGGCGCCCATGACCGGGCCGGCCATCGTGCTGCGGACCTCGATGCCATACAGCGCGGCCAGGTCTTGGCGCAGGGTGCCGGACACGCGCACTTTGGTGAACGGGCGCGGGTCGGGCGGCAACGGGATGGCAGGTGCGGCTTCTCCGCGGTCGATCTCGGCCAGCAGCGCAGTTTTCCACGCCAGGCGATGCACCTGCCATACCCCGAGGCCGACGGAGAGCGCCAGCATGGCGGCGGTGGTGAGGCCGGGCCAGAGCAGGCGGCGCCAGGCCGGGCGGAGAGCAGACAGGACGGGCGTCAAAGCTCCATCCCGCTGGCGCGGTGGCGGTATTGCTGGGCAATCAGCGCTGCCTTGAGAGGGCGCACCAGGCCGACGACAAACGGGATGGCGACGGCGGGCCAGAGCACCGCATGGACCCAGGCGGGCGCGTGGAACAGGGACCCCACCCAAAGCACGGTGCCCGCGATCAAGGAACCGGGCACAAGGACCAAGCCCGATGCCGCGCCGCCCTTGAAGCTCAAGCCGCAGGCGTTGCACGCGGGACGCAGGACCAGCGGGCCGTGGAACAGGCTGCCGCGCCCGCAGCGCGGACACCGGCAGCCCAGGGCGACGTGCCAGAACGCCGGGCGCGGCACGCCCGGGCCGGCTACTCGGCGCCGGTCGGCCCGGCGCCCCAAACGTAGATCGCGACGAACAGGAACAGCCACACTACGTCCACGAAATGCCAGTACCAGGCGGCGGCCTCGAAGCCGAAGTGGCGGACCTGGGTGAACTGGTTGGCCCGGGCACGGAACCAGCACACGATCAGGAAAATGGTGCCGACGATCACATGGAAACCATGGAAGCCCGTGGCGAGGAAGAACACAGAAGGATACACGCCCCCGCCGGCGAACTTGAACGGTGCCTCCGAGTACTCCATCGCCTGAAACGTGGTGAACGACAGCCCGAGCAGGATGGTGAAGCCGAGGCCCATGACAAGGTAGCGGCGGTTGCCTTCCAGCAGCGCATGGTGCGCCCAGGTGATCGCGCAGCCGGACAGCAGCAGGATCATCGTATTGAGCAGCGGCAAATGGAACGGGTCGAAAGTCTGGATGCCGGCGGGCGGCCAGACCGCATGCTCCGCACCCGAGACGTGCGCGGGGTAGAGCGCATAGTGGAAGTAGGCCCAGAAGAAGCCCACGAAGAACATCACCTCGCTGGTGATGAACAGCGTCATGCCGTAGCGCAGGCCGA
>CAXUIQ010000337.1:0-4907 GCA_964250815.1 uncultured Acetobacteraceae bacterium | reverse complement strand
CCAACAAGCCCCGCCCCCCCCCGCGCGGGTTGTTCTAGCCCAAGTCGATCTCCCCCACCGCGATCAGCGCGGTGGCCGGCGGCGAAAGCCACAGCGCCGAATCGGTGCGCCACCGCATCCGCAGCCTCGTGCAGGCCGAACATCCCGACGATGTGCTGTCCGATGATGCGATCGTTGCGGCTTTAAGACGAGAAGGCGTGGACATCGCCCGCCGGACCGTGGCCAAATACCGGGAGGCGCTGCGAATCCCCAGCTCGGTGCAGCGCAAACGGGAGAAGGCCATGCCGGCCTGAACCGGCGCTCCGCGGGAGCGCCGCCAGCCGGCAGCGGCAGGCTCGGTTCAACCAGCGGAGGAAACCCATGCAGATCACGGTCGCCGGCAAGCAGATGGAGCTTTCAGATGCGTTGCGGGTCCGCGTGTCCGAGCAATTGGACCTGATCAGCCACAAATACTTCGACGGCGCGCTCGAAGCGAGCGTGACCTTCAGCCGCGCCCGCAGCTTCTTCACCTGCGACATCAACCTGCACGCCGGCCGCGGCCTCACCCTGCGCGGCGAGGGCGAGGCGGCCGACGCGCACAGCGCCTTCGACGACGCGGCCGAGCACATCGCCAAGCGCCTGCGCCGCTACCGCCGCCGGATCAACGACCATGCGCGCGACATGTCCGCACGGGCCCGGCCGGAAGCTGCGCGGCAATACGTGCTGAGCCAGGACAGCGACGCGCACCCGGCGGGCGAGGAAGAGCGCGGCGACGCGGCCGCCTACGCCACGGTGATCGCCGAAAGCCAGGCCGAGATCGACACGCTCTCGGTGGGCGAGGCGGTGATGCGGATGGACCTCGCGGACCAGCAGGTGCTGATGTTCCGCAACAGCGCGACGGCCGAGTTCAACGTGATCTACCGCCGCCCGGACGGCAACATCGGCTGGATCGACCCGGCGGCGCAACGCTGAGGCCGGGCCGCACCGGGCGCCGCCCGGCCGGCCTGCACGCGCCCTGACCCGCAGCCTGTGCCGTCCCAGCCGGGACCGCAACGCCAGGCCCTCGGCCATGGCGGCCTGCCATCCAGGCCGCGCCGCAGCGCGGGCGCCGCGCCCGTTGTGGGTGCAGTTGGTTGAAAAACTTTTATCGTAATTAACCGCAAGCTGGTATGTTGGGCAGGTGTCACCCCTGGTCAGCCCATGAGCACCTCGCAGCCAAGCCTGGACCGGCCTCCGCCACGCGCCGTGCCGGGCGGGCGCACCGCCGCGGCGCGGGATGCCAACCGGTTGACTCTGTTCCGTGAACTCAAGCTGCGGGACTTCGCGCTGGACCGCATCCGGCAGGGCCTGTGCATGTTCGACAGCGAGCAGCGCCTGATGCTGTTCAACCGGCGCTATGCGGAGATGTACGGCCTCAAGCCGGCACAGCTCCGCCTCGGCATGACCCTGCGCGACGTGGTGGATTTGCGCTACGCCGCCGGGACCGGGCCGGGCATGGAGCCGGAAGAGTATGCCCGGTGGCGCGACCGCATCGGCGTCGCCGAACAGACCGTCGATACCGAGGTGACGCTGCGCAACGGCTGCGTCCACGCCATCCACCATGAGCCGACCATGGGCGGCGGCTGGGTCGCCACGTTCGACGACGTGACCGAGCGGCGCCGGGCGGAGGCGCACATCCGGCACATGGCGCTGCACGACGAGCTGACCGGCCTGCCCAACCGCGCCCAGTTCACCGACAGGCTGGGAAGCGCCCTGGCCCGCCTGCAAGGGGAAGGCCGGCTGGAGGACCACCGTCCGGCGCTGCCGGAGGGGGACTGGCTGGCCGCGGTGCTGATCTTCGACCTTGACCATTTCAAAGACGTGAACGACACGCTGGGGCATGTGGCGGGCGACGCGCTGCTGAAGCTGGTGGCCGAGCGGATCGGCGGGTGCCTGCGCCCTGGCGACACGCTGGCCCGGATGGGCAGCGACGAGTTCGCGGTGCTGCTGGAAGAGGTGGAAACGCCGCAGCAGGCGGCGGAGGTCGCGCGCCGGATCGGCGGCGCGGCCGCCCTGCCCTGCGAGCTGGACGGGCACGAGGCGGTGGTCGGCCTCAGCGTCGGCATCACGCTCTGCTCGCGCAAGGACGGGATCACGGACCCGGCGCTGCTGCTCAGCCAGGCCGACATCGCGCTGCACCAGGCCAAGACCACCAGCCGCGGCACGTCCTGCTTCTTCCAGCCCGTGATGCACGCGGCGCTGCACCGGCGGAAGCAGATGGAGCGCGACCTGCGCCGCGCGCTGGCCGAAGGCGCGCTGGGGGTGCATTTCCAGCCGATCACGGCGGTCGGCTCCCGCCGCATCGTCGGCGCGGAGGCGCTGGCGCGCTGGTCCCACCCGGAGCACGGCACCGTGCCGCCATCGGAGTTCATCCCACTCGCGGAAAGCGCCGGGCTGATCGGCGAACTCGGCGCCTGGGTGCTGCGCACCGCCTGCACGGAGGCTGCGCGGTGGAACGGCCTGCGCCTCGCAGTCAACCTGTCGCCGGAGCAGGTGCGCCGCCCCGGCATCGTCGAGCAGGTTGCCGGCATTCTGCGGGACACCGGACTGCCGCCTTCGCGCTTGGAGCTGGAGATCACCGAGGGCTGCCTGCTGAACGAGACGCCGCAGACGCTGGCGACGCTGACCCGGCTGCGGGCCTTGGGCGTGAGCATTGCGCTCGACGACTTCGGCACCGGCTTTTCCAGCCTGAGCTACCTGCGCCGTTACCCGTTCACCAAGCTGAAGGTGGACCGCAGCTTTGTGGGGTCGATGGCCGCCGACGCAGCCACGGCTGCAATCGTGCAGGCGGTGGTGACGCTCGGCCGCAGCCTCTCCATGCGCGTGATCGCCGAGGGCGTCGAGACCGAGGCGCAATACGGAATGCTGAGCCGGATGGACTGCGACGAGGCCCAGGGCTACCTGCTCGGTCGTCCCTGCGCCGCCGTCGAGTTCACTCGGCTGGTCGCTTCCCAGCACGCCGGGCGGGGCGACGCGGCCGACGCCGGCTGGACGGCCTAGTGCACCAGTGCCGGCACCATCTCGTGCTGCACGATCGCCGCCACCGCCAGGTCGCAGTCGGCTGCCACCGCCATCGGCGAGCCGTCCGCCGCGAAGATCGCGAACGCGGTTTCCCCGTCCATCCACACCGGCTTGACATAGGCAAGCTGGGACATGCCGAGCTGCATGAGCTGCGCCTGGGTCAGGTGGCGGATGTCGATGTCGTCCGGCAGGTCCTGGTCCAAGCCGTCTTCGGCTCCAAAGTCCTTCAAGGTCGTGTCCACGGCCAAATCTCCCAGGCGGTCCGGTCGCCCAAAGGTCACATGATGCAAGCCACGCCGAACCGGCAGCCTGCGGGCGGCTCGTTCCAAGAACGTAACGCAGGGCGCGAAGACCCGTCGCTACGCACCTGATTTAAATACCGTTGCAGCTTGGCAATCAAGTTGTTTCCGAGGTGGAGTCCATCACCTGATCGCGACCGGCGGGACTCGGCTTGGTTATTTCGATGGTCCGCACCCGGGTCTCAGGCTGCGGGCGGGCCAGGTCGATGTGCAGCAGCCCGTTGTCGAGCCATGCGCCTTTGACCTCGATTCCCTCCGCCAGCACGAAGGCGCGCTGGAACTGCCGTGCGGCGATTCCGCGGTGCAGGTACACCCGGCCCTGGGTATCGTCGGCCTGCCGCCCACGCACGACGAGTTGGTTGTCCTCCTGGGTGATCTGCAAGTCGCCCATGGTGAAGCCGGCGACCGCCAGCGTGATGCGCAGCCCCGTGGGGTGCGTCTGCTCGATGTTGTACGGCGGATAGCCGTCCGCGGGCGACTTCGCGGCCCGCTCCAGCATCTGCTCCAAATGGTCGAAACCCAGGAACAGCGGTGACGTGAACATACGTGTGGACGACATGAAGTGGCCCCCTCCTGCGAGCGAAGCGATGGCGCGGGACCCGGCGTGGCATCCCGACCGCCACGATGTTGGCAGCGCCGCCGTCCGTTGCAAGAGCGGCGCCGCATGGGCCGCCCGGCCGGCAAGGGCGCCGGGAACGAAGCCGGGGAACGAAGCCGGGGAACGAAGCCGGGGAACGAAGATTGAACCCGGCCGCCTGCCCCGCTACATCGCGGGCATGACCCCTGCGACCCCTGACCCTTCGACGCACCGCCCTTCCGGCGCCAGGCTGCCGATCCTGATGCCGCCCCACCCGATCCTGCGTGCCAAAACCCGCCGCGTCGCGCCCTCGGACATGGAGCAGGTCCGCGCCCTGCTGCCCGACATGTTCGCCACCATGTACGCCGCCCCCGGCATCGGCCTTGCAGCCCCCCAGGTCGGCGTCGGCCTGCGCTTCGCCGTGATCGACCTGATGCCGGACGAGGCCCCGGCGCCGGTGGTGCTCATCAACCCCGAGGTGGTCCGCGTGAGCGAGGACTGGGCGGTGCGGGAGGAGGGCTGCCTGTCGCTGCCGGGCCAGTACGCCGACGTGTCCCGCCCCGCCCGCGTCCTCGTGCGCCACCAGGACGCGGACGGCGCCACCCACGAGATCGAGGCCGACGGCCTGCTCGCCGCCTGCTTGCAGCACGAGATCGACCACCTGGACGGCGTGCTGTTCGTGGATCACCTGTCGGCCTTGAAGCGCAACATGCTGCTGCGCAAGCTCGCCAAGGAGCGCAAGCAGATGGCGGCCCAGACGGCGCCCGGGTGACGCCGCTGCGCCTCGCCTTCATGGGCAGCCCGGCGTTCGCGGTGCCGACGCTGCGGGCGCTGCACGAGGCCGGGTACGAAATCGCCGCGGTGTACAGCCAGCCGCCCCGCCCCGCCGGGCGCGGCCGGGCCACGACCCCCTGCCCGGTCCACGAAGCGGCGCTCGCGCTCGGCGTGCTTGGCGGGCTCGTCGCGCTACCGGCATGGGCGGCGGGACCGAT
>CAXUIQ010000336.1:0-4911 GCA_964250815.1 uncultured Acetobacteraceae bacterium | reverse complement strand
ACCTGATGGCGGGCGAGGCGGGCGCGTCCACTGGGCGGGCGCTGTTCGAGGCGGCGCTGGCGGGCGCCGCCACGGCCTTGGACACCGGGCCGCCGGGGCTGCGGGCCGGCGCCGCCGCGGATCTGGTGACGCTCCGGGCCGGCCACCCCAACCTCCTGCACCGGCACGGCGACCGGCTGCTCGACGGCTGGATCTTCGGGGCCGGGCGGGGCGCGGTGGATGGCGTCTGGGTGCGCGGACGCCGGTTGGTGGCGGACGGGCGGCACGTCGCGCGGGAGGCCGTGGCGGCGCAGTATGCGGCAACCCTTCGGCGGCTTACAGCGGCCTGAGCGCCCTGATGGTCCAGATCGGCCAGATCGCGCGCTGCAAGCTGACTTCCTCGATCACCGCATGGTCCGGCATGACCTCGCGCCAGATCGCGAGCTTGGACAACCCGTCGCGCAGGTTGCACTCGGCCATGGAGATCAGCAGGACGCCGCCGGGCCGCAGGCTCCCGTGCAGCCGGCGCAGGAACGCGCCCGGTTCCACGAAGTAGTTCAGCGCCTCGTTGATGACGATGATGTCGAACCGCTCCTCGAACGCCATGGCAGCCGCGTCGCCCGCGACGAACCGCGTTTTGGCGTCCGCAAGCTCCGCCTCGGCCTTGGCGATGGCGGTCTGCGAGATATCGACGCCCAGGTAACGCTCGTAGCCGCCCCGCCGCATCGCGCGGCACAGCACCCCGGTGCCGCAGCCGATCTCCAGGACGGAGCCGCCGGGCTTGAGCCGTTCCCGCCACTCCGCGACGATGGCATGGCGGGCGGCCTCGGTCATGCCGGTCAGGAAGTCCCAGTGGCCGGAGCTGTACTGGTCCTCCCAGACCGACGCCTCCACGCGGTCGTGCGGGCGCTTCTTCGATATGCGTTGCAGGACGTGCTCGAACTGCGGGAACTGGCGCGCCCCGTGCAGCAGGACCGCCTTCAGCCGTTCCCTGTCCACCATGGCCCGGCTACTTCCCCAGGTGCGCGTCGAAGAAGGCGGCGATCTCCTCGAACGCCTCTTTTGTTTCCGGCGTGCGGTCGTCGCGGATGAAGTGCGCGTGCGACTGGCCCTCGAACACCTGCAACGCCGCCTCCACCCCGGCTTCGCGCAGCTTGCGGTGCACCCGCACGGTGTTGCTCAGCAGCAGGTCGCGCGTGCCCGTGGTCAGGATGGTGGGCGGAAAGCCGTGCATGTCGCCGTACACCGGGGACAGCAGGGGGTCATGGAGGTCGTGGCCCTGGGCGTAGAACGCCGCCGCCGCGTCGCAGAACCCGTCGGGCGAGACCAGCACGTTGTCCACCAGCGCGTTGGTTTGGAACGTGTCGCCCGTCTTGGTCACGTCCGACATCGGCGTGCCCGGCGCGATGGCGGCCGGCAGCGGCAGCCCCTCGTGCTTCGCCCGCAGCACCATCTCAAGCGTCAGCGCGCCGCCGGCGGACGCGCCGAAGATCGCCATGTTCTTCGGGTCCGCCTGCTTCAGCGCCGCCTTCCACACCGTCATGGCGTCGTCGAGCGCCGCCGGGAAAAAGGCGTCGGGCGGCATCCGGTAGTCCACCGCGATCACCTTGAAGTGCCCGAACCCGGCCATGAGCACCGCCTCCGGCAGCGCCGCCTCGCCGGGGTTGAGCACGTAGCAGCCGCCGTGCACGTGGACCAGCAGGCGGCTGAGGTGCTCCGCCGGCATGGTCTCCGGCGTGAGGACGAACACCTTGACGCCGTCCATCGTGGTGCGCTCCATCCGGACGTGCAGGCGCTCCAGCATCCCCGGCACGTTCTGCGCCACGGCGGCGGCGCCAGCCTGGGCGAGTGCCCGCCAGCCCTCCGGCGTGGTGGGCGGGCGGTCCCAGTCCTTCCGGAGCGGCTGGGCGATCAGCGCCTGCAACTCCGGGCTGACGTCGCCCGGCACCGGCAGGCTGCGCGCCGGCACGTCGCGGGGCGGCAGCGCCGTCTGCGCCGCGGCGCCGGGTGCCGTGGCCATGAGCAGGGCTGCCGTGAGCAGGGCGTATCGGATCGAGGGTGTCGGCATGGGCGCTCCCTTCGGCTGTTCAGGTGCCTCCGTCAACCGGGGGCAGATCCACCCGCACGGTGTCCACCAGCCCCGGCACGGCGGGAAAGCGGGCCAGCACCAGCGGGTCGTGCCCGGGGATCACGTGGTCCGGCCCGTCCGCCAGTTCCTCGCAGATGCGCCAGCCCTCCGCCATGGCGAGCACGTCGGCCACCAAGGGGAACGGGTTGCGGGTGCGGATGTTGGCCCAGTAGTGCGCGGCGTCCGACGCCAGCACGACCCAGCCGCGCGCCGTCCGCACCCGCACGACCTGCAAGCCGCCGGAGTGCCCGCCCACCAGGTGCAGCGTGATGCCCGGCGCCAGCGCGGCCGTGCCGTCCTGGAAGCGCACGCGGTCGGCGAACACATGGCGCACCGCGTTCAGCACGTCGTCGAGGTCCACCGGCACCCGCAGCGCCCGGTGGCACATGGGCCGCCCGGTCGCGTAGGCCATCTCCTTGTCCTGCAGGTGGAACGTGGCGGCGGGGAAGGCGTCGAGGCAGCCGGCGTGGTCGAAGTGCAGGTGCGTCAGCACCACGTCCGCGACCGCGGCGGCGTTGATGCCCGCGGCGGCCAGCGCGTCGGCCGGGCTGCGCATCAGCGTGCGCCCACGCCGGGCCGCGGCGGCGGGGCCGAAACCCGTGTCCACCACGACGCAGCGCCCGCCGCCCCGGATCGCCCACACGTAGTAGTCGATGGGCATGGGCGAGGCGTGGTCGTCCGGCAGCAGGAGGTTGGCCGAGGCCGGGCGGTCGGCCTGCGCGGCGTAGCGCAGCGCCAGGATCTCGTACGTGGGCATCCCGTCGGTGGGTGTCCCGGTCATGCCGCCCCGTGCCTCCCTGCACCGCTTCCCATCGTGCCGGACAATGCCCTAGCGTCCGCCCGGCAACCAGGGCCGAGATACGTATGACGGATGATTCGGACGCGAAGGGCCTGCCGCCGGTCGGCTTCGTGGGCCTCGGCAACATGGGCTGGCCGATGGCCGCGCGGCTGGTCGCGGCCGGGTTCTCGGTGCAGGCGGCGGACGCACAGGCGGCGCGGGTGGACGCCTTCGTGCAGCAGGTCGGCGGCGCGAAAGCGGACAGCCTGGGCGCGCTTGCCGAAGCGAGCGAGTTGGTCGTCACCATGCTGCCCGCCAGCGCCGCGGTCGCCGCCGTGCTGGACGAGGTCCTGCCGCACCTGCGGCCCGGCGCCCTCGTGCTCGACATGACCAGCGGCGAGCCGGCCGCGACCCGGCTTCTCGCCGCCCGCGTGGCGGAGGCGGGCGGCGCCATGGTGGACGCGCCGGTCTCGGGCGGCGTGTCGCGGGCGCGCACCGGGCAGCTCGCCATCATGGCGGGCGGCGACGATGCCGCCATCGAGCGCGCCCGCCCGGCGCTGGACGCCATGGGCAGTTCCCTGCTCCGCACCGGCGGCGTGGGCACGGCGCACGCCATGAAGGCGCTGAACAACCTGGCGAGCGCCGGGTCGTTCCTGATCGGGGTCGAGGCGCTGCTGATCGGCGCCCGCTTCGGCCTGGACCCCGGCACCATGGTGGATGTGCTGAACGCCTCCACCGGCATGAGCAACAGCTCGCAGAAGAAGTTCCGCCAGTTCGTGCTGTCCCGCCGCTTCGACAGCGGCTTCGGGCTGGACCTGATGGTGAAGGACCTCGGCATCGCGCTCGGCGTGGCCCGAGACACGGGCACCGCCGCCCCGTTCGCGGCGCTGTGCCGGGAGCTGTCGGTGGCCGCCCAGGCCCTGCTCGGACCCGGCGCCGACCACACGGAGTTCGCCAAGCTGTCGGAACGCCTGGCCGGCAGCGAGCTTACCCTGGGTGAAAGCCCAGATGCGCCCGCATCCGGAGCTTGAGCGCCACGCCGTCCCGCATCGGCAAGGCCCGCGGCACCTCGTCGGGCGCGATGCGCAGGACGGCGAAGCGCGGGCCGCCTATGGCCGTCGAGAAGCCGGGCCGGAGCGCCGCAGCGCCATGGAGGTCCGACGCTTCCGCCACCGCGGCAAAGCCTGCCGCCTTTGCCACGCCGCAGAGATCGACGCCCAGCGCGGTGTGGCTCCTCTGCATCCCGGTCTCGCCGTAGCGGCCGTTGTCCAGCACGGCGATGCCGAGGTTCGGGGGCCGACGCGCGCCGACCGTGGCCAGGCTGCCCAAGCCCATCAGCATCTCCCCATCCGCGGTGACGACCAGGACCGGGCGCGCCGGCTGCGCCAGGGCGAGGCCCAGCCCGACCATAGCCGCGCCGCCCATCGCGCCCCACAGGTAGAAATTGCCGTCGTGGTCGCCGGCCGCGAACACGTCGTAGCTGGGCGACCCCAGGCCGCTCACCACAAGCACCTCGCCGCGCCCGTCCAGCAGCGCCCCCACCGCGGCCCGGCGGTCCATCGTTCCCGTCATTCCGACACCCACAGCTTGCGCCCCAACATGCGCTGCGACAGCAGCACCGCGACCGCCTGATCCCCGTCGAACGCCGCCACGGCGGCCGCCTCGACGGCGGGTGCCGCCTCCGCCGCCGTGTCCGCCCGCAGCACCGTCACCCCCATGGCCGCGAGCACCGCGGGCGCGGCGGCGCCCATGGCGGCCTGCCATGGGTTGAACTCCGCCCACTCCCCGCGCATTGTCACCACCGCCAGCAGGGGAAAGCGGCAGCTTGCCGTGAGCGACAGCATGTTGACGCAGTTGCCCACGCCGCTCGACTGCATCAGCAGCACGGCGCGCTGCCCGCCGAGCCAGGCGCCGGCCGCCATGGCGACGCCTTCCTGCTCGGTGGTCAGCACCGTGGCGGCGATGTCCGGGGCGGCGCGCAGCAGCTCGATCAGCCGCGACAGCCCGGCGTCCGGCACGTAGAACG